>JAEZJH010000451.1 GCA_023436385.1 Pseudomonadota bacterium | reverse complement strand
GGGTGAATGCCCCTGAGAAACCCTGGGATCGCGGAGGGGTGCAAGCCCCTGAGAATCCCGGGCTCAAGGGGGTGAAAGCCGGTGAGAAGAACCTACGCGAGGGGGTGAAAGGCCGTGAGAATCGTCAGTCTTCACCGTTCGTGGCGGATACGGTTGCGCCCGGCTGCTGCCGGCGGTGGACTGGCGAGCTGCGGCGGCCAATGGGAAGCCGCTGGTCGGGTTCTCCGACGTGACGGCCCTCCACCTCGCCCTGATAGCGAACGGCGGCATGGCCGTTCACGGGCCCGTCGTCATGCGACTCGCCGAGGAGCCGGCCGAATCGACCGACAGGCTCTTCGCGTTGCTGGAGACGGGCAGGCCACCAGGGCCGCTCACCGGCCGGCCCGGAAGATTCCACCGCCCGCCCCGCCGTCAACGACGACGGGGCGGTGCCACCACGGCCCGGTAGCTACCAGATTGCCACCCGACGAAAAGAGGGCGGATGCCAAGGCACCCGCCCTCCCGATTTTCGCAGCAATTCCCGCCGCTTCTCTGGCGACCCCAAGAGGACTCGAACCTCTGACCTACGGTTTAGGAAACCGCCGCTCTATCCACCTGAGCTATGGGGCCTCATCGCCGATCCGCGAGCGGACCGGTTGGCGTTGGTAGCCTCCCGGACCCGTCGCCGTCAAGGTCGGAGGATCGTGCTCCGGAAACCGTACGACCCGAGCGGCCGGCGCACGGAAGGGCCGGGAGGCCCTCGTCGCGGGTACCGTCCGGCGCGGGCCGAGGCGTCGACCTCGGGGACAACCGTGCTCCGGACGATCGTCGCCACGCCCGCCACCGGCCGTCTCGCCCCGCCGCGCCGCGTCGCGCAACATTCGGAAACCGCGCATTCGCCTGCTTGCATGTATGCCCGCGAACGGGCCACAATCCGGCTCCAAACTCATCGTCGGCGGTCCCCATGAGCGATTCCCCGCGGAACCAGGTCGCGTCCCTCCTCCTGTGCTCGCTCCTCGCCCTCGCCCTCGTCGCCTGCGGTTCCAGCGGCACGGGCGGGAACGATCCGGGACCGACCGGCGGATCGGGTGGCGACGGCGGGACCGGTGGCGACGGCGGGACCGGAGGCACGGGCGGCACCGGTGGCACCGGAGGCACCGGCGGCGGGAACCCGAACCTCCCGCGGATCGATTCGTTGGATCCGGACCACGGGATCATCGGCGCCCGGGTCACGGTGCGTGGCGCCAACTTCACCCCGGGGGCGAGCAACAACCGGGTCTACTTCGGCGGCATGGAGTCCGCGGTGCTCTCCGCCACCGAGACCCAGCTCGACACGGCGGTGCCCACCGGCGCCCGGAGCGGGATGGTGGTGGTCCTCACCGGCGGGATCCGGGTGGAGGGCCCGAACTTCACCGTCGATCCGAACCCCGCCCCGATCCTGAACAGCCTCGACCCCGCCAAGGTCCCGGCCCGGCGAAACGCCACGGTGCGGCTCCTCGGCAAGAACTTCTTCCACACCTCGAGGGTCCTGGTGGACGGCGCGACGGTCACCTCGTCGTTCGTCTCCGGGACCGAGCTCCAGCTGAACCTCTCCGCGGATGCGTTGGCCACCGCCGGCACGAAGTCCATCCAGGTGATCACCGATCCGCCGGGCGGTGGCGAGAGCGCCACCCTCTCCCTCGAGGTCTACGAGACCCTTAACCTGGTCTGGGCCCGAGCCACCGAGACCACGCTGGTCGAGCTCCTCTTCGACGCCGCGCTGAACGCCGTGCAGGCCGCGCAGGCCAACATGTACACCTTCAGCAACGGGCTCTCCGCGGTCTCCGCCAGCGTCGACTCCGCGTCGCCGAACCGGGTGCTGGTCCGCACCTCGGCCCAGGTTCCGCAGCAGCGCTATCGGGTCACCGTCAACCCGGCGCTCCGGTCTGCCACCGGCGGCATCCTGCGGGACAGCACGGCGGACTTCCGCGGCTTCAAGGCGCTGCCCGTTCCTGGTTCCGTCATCGGCGGGGGTTCGGGCTGCGGCGCAACCACCCTCTCTGGCCCCTCCGGCCTCACCCTCGACTGGGAGATCGGGTACTTCGTGGTGGAGCGGACCGGCCACCAGGTTCAGACGATCTCCCGGCAGAACGGCGAGTTCCGCGGCTTCTTCGGCCACAACGGCACCTCGTCCGGCTACTTCGAGGACCCCGGCCACTCGGCCTTGGGCTGCCCGAGCGACACCGGCTCGCCCCTCCCCGGCGCCTTCAGCGGTCCGATGGGGAAGGTGGTGCGGCTTGCCGCCAACAACGAACGGCTGATCGGCGATACCGGCAACCACCGGATCGTCCGCTGGGCAGCGGACAACTCCTATATCGACCAGTTCGGCGGGACTCTCCCGGGGCCGGTGCTCCTCGGATCCTTCGGCGGCCAGGTCTGGGTGGCCGGCACCGATGATCAGGTCCGGGTCCTCGCCATGGACGGCTCCGAATCCCTGGTCTTCGGCGGCACCGGGAACGGCGAGGGGCAGTTCCGCTTCGGGATCGCCGACCACGTGACCCCGACGGCCGCGGTGCTCGGCGAGCACGTGCTGGTCACCGACCCCCTGAACCACCGGATCCTCCGGCTCCGCACCACCGGGGAGTTCGACGGCTGGATCGGCGGCGGGAGCCAGGCCTGGTCGGACGAGACCCGCACGTTCGTCCCCTGCTGCGATGCCGGGTCCGGCCCCGGCCACTTCACCCGGCCCCGCGGCCTGATGGTCTCGGAAGAGGACATCTGGGTGATCGACGAGGCCGGCGGCGGTCGGCTGATCCGTCTCTCCGACGACGGCTCGTTCACCGCGGAGATGCCGCTGGGCTACGTCCCGTCGGGGATCGCCCGGAGTGGAGCCGGCCGCTTCTGGATCCTCGACGAGACCAACTCGTTGATCCGCACCTACCAGTGACGCCGAGGGGGCGGCTCCGGCCGCCCCTTCACCCCTCGGACGGGAACCGGGCGGTGAAGACGCTGCCCTGGCCCGGGACGCTGCGGACCTCCAGCGTCCCGCCGTGGGCCTCGACGATCAGCCGGGAGATGTAGAGCCCGAGTCCCAGGCCCTCGGTCTTCCGCACCCGTCCCGATCGGAAGAAGCGATCGAACACCCGGGGCAGGTCCTCGGGCTCGATCCCCAGCCCGCGATCCTCGACCTCGAGGGTCACCCCGCCCTCCCCGACGGCCGCCCGCACCTCCACCGGACTCCCGGCCGGCGAGTACTTGAGGGCGTTGGAGAGCAGGTTCAAGAGGACGCGCTCGAGCCGGCCGGGGTCGGCGACCAGCGGCGGGACCTCGGGGCCTACCTCGAAGTGCAGCCGGTCGACGTCGAGGGCCCAGCGGAACCGCTCGCGCAGCTCCTCGAGGAACGGGAGCAGCGGCACCGGGCGCGGCTCGAGCCGGATCTGCCCGCACTCGGCCCGGCTCATGTCGACCAGGTCCTGGATGAGGACGTTCATCCGGTTGGCCGAGGTGACGATCGCCGCCGCTCCCTGCCGGACCTGGTCCGGCTGCTCGGCCCGCTTGGCGAGGAGCTGGGCCTGGCCGTGGATGGCGGTGAGCGGGGTCCGAAGATCGTGGGAGATGGTGCGGACCAGGTCGTCCCGCCGCTCCTCGATGGCCCGGAGCGCGGCCACGTCCGCTTCGAGGCGCGCCGCCTGATCCCGGACCTCCCGGAGGAGCCGCTCGCGCTCCTCGCCGACCCGAGCCCGGTCGATGGCGATCGCGCACTGGCTGGCGACGAGGCCGGCGAGCTCGAGGGCCGCCTCGTCGGGCGCCGCCTCCGCGGAGAAGTTCAGGAGCAGGAGCCCCAGCGCGCGGGAGCCGACACAGAGGGGCGCGGTGATCGACCAGCGGGCGCCGCTCCGGCGAAACCAGAAGACCTCGTCGCCGCTGGCGTCCGACCGGCCGAGGAGCACCGGCTGCCGCCGGATCAACGCCTTCAGCCTGCCGGGCGACCCACCGGACGAGACGTCGAGCCCGACCCGCCCCAGGGGCAGGAGTTCGGCGGCGCCGTGGAGGTGATCGCGGTCGTCGCCCTCGAAGAGGAACACCGACCCGTCGACGGCGTTGAGCGCCTGGGCCGCGCAGCGCAGGGCGATCCCCAGGACCTCCCGGACTCCCTCTCCCTGGTGCAGCGCCTGGGCGACGGCCGCCAACGCCGCGCACCGGAGGCGCGCAGCTGCCAGGGCCCGGTAGGGATCCGGCAAAACGGTGGATCCCGTTGGCTCACGACCCGGCTCCCGTCCGGTTTCCCGCATCGGCAGCCCTCCCCTACGTGAAACTGTAGGGTAGCCGACAGCCCACGCCAGCGAAAGCACGGCGCACAACCCGGGTGGGGAACTCGTAAAC
>JAEZJH010000344.1 GCA_023436385.1 Pseudomonadota bacterium | reverse complement strand
GAACGACCCCATCCCGGCAGTGCCGGGGAGCGGCACCGCCCCCGGGACGCCGGGCGGCGGCGACGGGGGCCGGGCGGCCGTGGCGTCCTTCTTCACCGCGAAAAGCGCCGCACACTTCGGGCACTTGAGGTGCAGGCCACCCGCGGGGATGCGGGAGTCGTCGATGTTGAACTCGGCCTTGCAGCCGGGGCAGGCGATCCTCATGCAGGCCTCGCCCCCGTTCGCACGGACCCGCGGCCGGGGACGAGAAGGGCTTCCCGTCCCCCCGGCACGGGCGTGGCGTCGGGGAGGTGGTTCGTCAGCGGGCGAGCGTATCACGCGGCCCCTCCCCCGCAAGCTCGCGACTTTGGTGCGTTCTCCGGTCGCCGAAGATACGACCCGGACGGCGCCGATTGCGGGAATCCGCCCGCATGCAAAGCCTTGACGACGACCTCCGGAGGCCGTCGACGTATGTCCGCGAACGTGCGGGAGGTGCCGGCCCACCCCGCGCCGGGCCTCGACCTCTACCGCACCCTCGATCACCTGGGCTCGCTCTGCGAGGAGGTCCAGCGCCTAGGCGATCGGGTCTCGGCCCTCCTCGGCCCGCGCCGGGTGTGGATGCTCAACTCCACCGTCTCCGGGGGCGGGGTGGCGGAGATGCTCCCGGCCCTCTGCTCGCTCCTCGACGAGGTGGGCGTCGACGGCCGGTGGCTGGTGCTCGAGCCCCACGATCCCTCGTTCTTCGAGGCCACCAAGGCCCTCCACCACTTGATCCACGGACGGCCCGGGGGGGTGCGGCTGGAGGAGGCCCTCGACGTCTACGACCGGGTCTCGGCGGCGGCGGCCAACGACCTCCGGCACCTCGACCCGGACGACCTCCTCGTCGTCCACGACCCACAGCCGGCGGGCGTCGGCATCCACCTCCGGGCGGAGACCCGCCCGCACCTGGTCTGGAAGTGCCACATCGGCGTGCCCTTCGAGAACGAGCACACCGCCGCGGCGTGGGACTTCCTCCGGCCCTACCTCGCGCCGTTCGAGCGCCTGCTCTTCTCCGCCGCCTCGTACATCCCCGACGAGTACACCTCCCGCGCCGGCGTGGTGATGCCCGGCCTCGACCCCCTCTCCCACAAGAACCGCGACCTCCGGCCCCACAAGCTGGTGGGCATCCTCCGCTCCGCCGGGCTGATCGAGGCGCCGGAGCCACGCTCCTGGGCCCGGTTCTGCCGGCCGGTGCAGCGCTACGTGGAGGGGCGCTGGGAGGCCTCGCCGATCCCCGGGCTCCTCTACAAGCCGCTGGTGCTGCAGGTCTCCCGGTTCGATCCGTTGAAGGGCTTCGACCTGGTGATTCCGGCCTTCCGCCGCCTCCTCGAGATCTACGAGGAACGGGCCCCGCACCTCCGGGCGGACACCGACCGCGTCCTCGCCGAACTGGGCGACGTGGAGCTGGTGCTCGCCGGGCCGGATCCCGCCGGCGTCTCCGACGATCCCGAGGGGGCCCGGGTCCTCGCCGACCTCTGTGATCGGGTCCGGCTCCTCCCCCCGGCGCTGGCCCGGCGGGTGCACCTGCTCCGGCTGCCGATGGAGAGCGCCAAGGAGAACGCGCTGATCGTCAACGCCCTCCAGCGGATCGCCGCCGTGGTGGTGCAGGCGTCGCGGGAGGAGGGCTTCGGCCTCACCGCCACCGAGGCGATGTGGAAGGCGACGCCGGTGGTGGCCTCCAACGTGGGCGGGCTCGAGGTCCAGATCCGCGACCGGATCGACGGTCGGCTGGTGGACGACGTCCCGAACCCGGACGCCTGGGCGGAGGCCCTCCTCGAGGCGATCGCCCACCCGAAGGCGGCGGAGGCGATGGCGCGCTCCGGCCGTTCCCGGGTCCGGGACCACTTCCACGTGCTGGTCCAGCTCCGGTCCTGGCTCCTCGAGTTTCTCCGGATCCTCGCGGCGGTGGAGGAACGTCCGGCGGCGCTGCCGTAGACCGGCACCGCCGTCGGGGCGGATGACGCCGTGTGCCGCCCGAGTTACGGTCCGCCCCCATGCAGAAGCTCGCCTGCGTCAGCGTCAACCTCGACGGCCTCCCGCACCACTGCCGGGTCCACGGCCTCGACGAGCACGCGCTCCCGCCGGCGGGGTCGACGGCGGTGGGCCGCCGCGCCGCCGGGCGGTTCGTGGAGCTGTTCGACCGCCGCCGCCTCCCCGGCACCTTCTTCGTGGTGGGCGAGGATCTCGCGGATGGCCCCTCCGCGATGGCGATCGCGGAAGCGGCGCGCCTGGGCCACGAGATCGGCAACCACTCCCACACCCACGACTTCGCCGTCTCCCGCCGGCCCGCCGGGGAGGTGGCCCTCGAGATCCACCGGGCCGCCGAGGCGATCGCCGGGATCATCGGCCGGCGGCCGGTGGGCTACCGTGCCCCGGGCTATGCGATGAGCGGCCGGGTGATCCGGGCCCTCGAGGAACAGGGCTACCTCTACGACTCGTCGGTCTTTCCCAGCGGCCCCTACTACGTGGCGAAGGAGCTGGCGGTCCTGGGCCTCGCCAAGCTGGGCCGGGCCTCGGCCTCGGTGCGCGACCGGCCCTCCGTGCTCCTTGCCCCCCGGGAACCCTATCGCCCCGACGCCGGCGATCCCTATCGCCGGGGCGACGCGCGGCTGGTCGAGCTGCCGGTGGCCACCGTCCCGGTGACCCGGCTGCCGTTCATCGGCACCTTCCTGGTCTCGCTGCCCCGGGCGATGGTCGCCGCCCTCTACCGGCGGATGCGGCGGCGCTCCTTCCTCAACCTCCAGTTCCACGGGATCGACCTCCTCGACGAGACCGACGGCTCCTCCCGGGAGCTGGCCCGGGCCCAGCGCGACCTGGCGCTCCCGGCGGACCTGCAGCGGCAGCGGCTCGCCGAGCTCCTCGACGGGGTGCGGGAGGACTTCGAGGTGGTCACCCTCGAGGAAG
>JAEZJH010000207.1 GCA_023436385.1 Pseudomonadota bacterium | reverse complement strand
CCTTCGAGCGCCTCGCCGCACGCCTCCCACCCGTCACCCGCCGGGCGCTCGTCGCGGCGATCGGGCGCCTCCCCGCGGGCTCGGTCCGGGTCCTCGCCGCGCTGGTCGCCGAGGCCGGTGCCGCCGCCGGCCCACACTTCCGGTAAGAGCCGCCTTCACCGCGCCATCGCGAGACACACCCGGGGCCGGCGCGCCCGGGGCCGACACCGCCCGCGGCGGCCGGTTTCACCAATCGCCCGCCCCTACACCCGGTCCGCCCGATGTGTTAGTCGAACGATCCCCCGGCGCCGGACCGTCCGGCGCCCTCCTCCCGCCACAGGACGGACCCGATGAAGCTCCGCATCCTCTCCGGCCTCCTCGTCGCCTCCCTCGCCCTCCCGGGCGCGGCGGTGGCGAAGGAGGGGCGCATCGAGGCCAAGGCGTTCCAGCCGGACGCCACCCTCGCCCGCGCCAGCGTCCCCGACGCCTTCAAGTGGAACCTCACCTCGCTCTTCGAGAACGACGAGGCGTTCGCGCAGGCGCTGGTCGCGCTCGCCGCCGACCGGCAGAAGCTCCAGGGCTACAAGGGCCAGCTGGCCAACCCGGCGAAGCTCCGCGAGGCGCTCGAGCTCTACTTCGCCTCCCGCAAGGCGGCGAACCGGATCACCCTCTTCGCCAACCTCCGGCACGACACCGACACCTCGGACCCCGCGGCCCAGGTGCTCTCCGACCAGAGCCTCCAGGCGATGTCCGGCTTCATGGCCGACGCCGGCTTCCTCCGGGGCGAGCTCCTCGCCCTCGACGACGCGCAGATGCAGGCGGCCTTCGCCGCCGAGCCGAAGCTCGCCGAGTACACCCCGTACCTCGATGACCTCCGGCGCCGGAAGACCCGGGTGCTCGGGGACGAGGCGGAGCGGGTCCTCTCCCTGGCCGGCGACAACCTCTGGGCGGAGATCGATCTCAACGAGCTGCCCTCGGACTTCGAGAAATCCTTCCGCGCCTTCCTTGCCGACTTCACCCTGCCGACGATCACCGACGAGAACGGCAAGACGGTGCAGATGACGCTCTCGAGCTACCCGCGCTACCGCGGCTCCTCGAACGAGAAGGTCCGCACCGAGGCGACGGAGAAGTTCCTGGCGGCGCTGAAGCAGTACCAGCACGTCCTCGCCGCCAACTTCGCCGGGCAGATCCGGCTGAACGTGTTCATGGCCCGGGCCCGGGGCTACGACACCGCCCTCGAGGCCTACCTCGATCGCGACAACATCGACCCGGCGATCTACAAGAGCCTGGTCCAGTCGATCCGCGCCAACGTGAAGCCGCTCCACCGGTTCGTGGCCTTCCGGAAGGCGCAGCTCGGGGTGGAGAAGGTCCGGCTCCAGGACCTCTACCCCTCGATCATCGCCGACGTGGAGAAGGAGATCCCCTACGAGGAGGCGATGCGGATCCTCCCGAAGGCGCTCGCGCCCCTCGGCAAGGACTACGTCAAGCAGGCGAGCCACGGCCTCGACCCGAAGAACGGCTGGGTCGACATCTACCCGAACGCCGGGAAGGAGAGCGGCGCGTTCTGCGCGAGCCTCTACGGCTTCCACCCGTTCGTGAAGATGAACTACCAGAACGACTTCGACGGGCTCTCCACGCTGATCCACGAGTACGGCCACGCCATGCACAGCCACCTGGCGATGAGCAAGCAGCCGTACGTGACCTCCGGCTACCCGCCCTTCGTCGCGGAGATCGCCTCGACCTTCAACGAGGTGCTCCTCATCAACCACCTGACCGAGCAGGCGAAGACCAAGGCCGAGAAGCTCTACCTGCTCAACAAGATGGCCGACAAGATCCGCGGCACCATCTACCGGCAGGCGCTCTTCGCCGACTTCGAGCTCGAGGCCCACACCGCCGCGGAGCAGGGCATCCCCCTCACCTCCGACTGGCTCAACAACAAGTACCGGGAGCTGCTCCAGCACTACTACGGCCCGGACTACGACGTGGGCGCCGACGGCGACATCGAGTGGGCCTACGTGCCGCACTTCTATTACAAGTACTACATGTTCTCGTACGCGGCCGGCCTCTCCTCCGGCATCGCCCTCGCCGAGAACGTGCAGAAGAAGGGCGGCAAGGCCCGCGACGCGTACCTGAACATGCTGGCCAGCGGCAACTCCAAGCCGCCGCTCCAGCTGGTCAAGGACGCCGGCGTCGACCTCACCAAGCCCGACGCCTTCTCCGCCTCCGCCCGGATGCTCGACGGGATCGTCGCGGAGATGGAGAAGCTGACGAAGAAGAAGTAGGGCGAGCCGGATCGGCTCCGGGGCCCCGCCGCGCCGCCGCGGTCGGGGCCCCTGCCGTTCCCGGGCTACCGGGCCCCGTTGGCGAAGCGCTTCAGGGCACAGAGGAACCGGGCCTCCGTCACCGTCGCGCCGGTCGGATCGAGGAGGCGCACCGGGAGCCAGGCCTCGGCCTTGCCGTCGGGAGCCACGTTCGCCGTGTCGAGGGCAAGGAGCGCCTCCGCCCCGGGATCGCATTCGGCCCGGAGGGTCCCCTTGGCCTTGGCGTGGAAGTCGGCCTCGACGCGCTTCACCAGCATCGAGTAGGGCCCGGGCGGATACCGGCGGAACACCAGGAGACCCATGGTGATCTCCGCCAGGGTCATCTGGGCGCCGAAGTAGATCGAGCCGACGTGGTTCCGGGTCCGGCGCTTCAGCGGCAACGACGCCGTGGCGCGTTCGGCGGTGACCTCGTGGACGCGCATCCCCAGGCCGCCGGTGAGCGGGATGATTCGCGGCAGGGCCTGCCCCAGGACCACGTTCGCCGCGTGGGGCGAGACGGCCTGGATCCTCTCGATCAGGTCGAAGACGAGCATGGAACGACCAAAGCCCGGACCGGTCGCTCCGGGCAACCGACGAAATGGGGTGCGCCCGGCCGGTGGCCGCCGGATGTCGACCGCTGGCCTTTTGCGGTGAAAGCGCGCGATCGCGTGCTAATTTGCCGGCCCATGAGTGCTCTTCGAATTCCGGTCCTGGTCCTGGCCGTCGCCGCTCTTGCCGGCTGCGCTTCCCGTCCCACTCCGCCGCCCGTCCCCGAGGTGCCGCCCGCTCCGCCGATCCCGGAGAAGGAGGCGACGCTGTTCGTCCCGCCGGGCACGGTCGATCCGTCGCTCCTCGACACCTCCGTCGACCCGTGTGTCGATTTCTACCAGTTCGCCTGCGGCGGCTGGCTGGCGAAGACGGAGATCCCGGCGGATCGGCCGACCTGGTCGCGCGGCTTCATGGAGATCCGCGAGCGGAACCAGACGCTCCTCCGCGCCATCCTCGAGGAGAACGCCGCCGGGAAGGCGCCCTCCGAGGAGGATCCCTACGCCAAGAAGCTGGGCGACTACTACGCCACCTGCATGGACGAGGCGAAGGCGGAGACCGCGTCGCTGGCCACGCTGAAGGGCGTCCTCGCTCGCATCGACACGGTCAAGGACCCGAAGTCCCTGGCCCGGGTGACCGCGGCGCTGCAGGCGGCCGGGGCCGACCCGCTCTTCGACTTCGCCTCGATGCAGGACTTCGCCGACGCCACCCAGCAGATCGGCGCCGCCGACCAGGGCGGCCTGGGCCTGCCGGATCGCGACTACTACCTGAAGGACGACGACCGCTCGAAGGAGATCCGGGGCCTCTACCTCGAGCACGTCGAGAAGATGCTGGCGCTCTCCGGGATGAGCCCGAAGCAGGCCAAGGCCGGCGCGAAGACGGTGCTGGATCTGGAGACCCGCCTCGCCAAGACCTCCCAGACCCGCACCGAGCGCCGGGAGCCCAAGAACGTCTACCACCGGCTGGAGCGGAAGGGCCTGGTCGAGCTGGCCCCGAAGTTCCCCTGGGACGAGTACTTCACCGCCCTCGGGGCTCCCGACGTCCAGGCGATCAACGTGGTGGCGCCGCAGTTCTTCGAGCAGGGGCTGAACCCGCTGGTCGCCAAGCCGAACTACGCCGACCTCCGCGTCTACCTCCGCTGGCACGCGATCCACGCCGCCGCGCCCACCCTCGGGAAGGCGTTCGTCGACGAGGACTTCCGCTTCCGCTCCGCGGCGCTCACCGGCGAGAAGCAGCAGCTGCCCCGCTGGAAGCGCTGCGTCGACGCCACCGACCACGCCATGGGCCAGGCGCTGGCCCGGCCCTTCGTCGCCAAGCACTTCGGCGGCGATTCGAAGGCGATCGCCCAGGACCTGATCCACGGGATCGAGGCGGCCTTCGGCGCCAACCTCGAGCGGCTCGAGTGGATGGACGAGCCCACCCGCAAGGCGGCCTACGAGAAGCTCCACTCGCTGAAGAACAAGATCGGCTACCCGGACGCCTGGCGAAACTACGACGCCCTCGAGGTGGACCGCAGCTCGTACCTGGCCAACGCGATGCGTGCCGCCGAGTTCGAGACCCGCCGCGACCTGAACAAGATCGGCCGGCCGGTGGATCCCAACGAGTGGTACATGTCGCCGCCCACGGTGAACGCCTACTACGACCCCTCGAACAACGAGATGGCCTTCCCGGCGGGGATCCTCCAGGCGCCGTTCTTCGCCGCCCCGGCCAACACCGCGATCAACCACGGCGGCATCGGGATGGTGATGGGCCACGAGCTGACCCACGGCTTCGACGACCAGGGCCGCAAGTTCGACGGCGAGGGCAACCTCCGGGAGTGGTGGACGCCGCAGGTGAACGACGCGTTCAACGCCAAGGCCCAGTGCGTGGTGGACCAGTACGCCGGCTACAAGGTCGGCGACCTCAACCTCAACGGCCAGCTGACCCTGGGCGAGAACATCGCCGACATCGGCGGGATGAAGATCGCCTACCAGGCGATGAAGCGGGCGCGGCAGGGGATGCCGTCGCGGGTGGAGGGCGTTCCCTTCTCCGCGGAGCAGCAGTTCATCCTCTCCTACGCCCAGACCTGGTGCACGGCGCGGCGGCCGGAGTACGCGCGGATGCTGGTCACGGTGGATCCGCACTCGCCGCCGGAGTTCCGGGTCAACGGGGTGATGGTGAACCTCCCCGAGTTCGCCGAGGCGTTCTCGTGCAAGGTGGGCCAGCCGATGGCGCCGGAAGCGCGCTGCGTGGTCTGGTAGGCGGTCGCGGCACGCCCGGAAAAACGAACGCCGGCGTCCCGCTGCGGACGCCGGCGTTCTCGTTTTTCGGGTGCTTCGCGATCGGGGGAGGCCCGCCTGCGGGCCCCGCCGCCGGCCCCGTCAGAGCAGGATGGCGCCGGTGCCCTCGAGCTCGTAGACGACCGTCTCGGGCCGCGCCGGGTGCTCGGGGTGCCCCTCGGCCTGCGCCGGCTTCTCGGCCTTCGCCGGCTTCTCCGCCTTGGCCGGCTTCTCCGCCTTGGCCGGCTTCACGGCGTCGTCATCCGCCTGGTCCACGTCGGCGTGCCGGTCGCCCTTGCCGGGCTTCTGGCCCTTCTCCGCCTTCGCGGGCTTGGCGGCCTTGTCGGCCTTGGCCAGCTTCTCGCCCTTCTCCGCCTTCGCGGGCTTCTCGGCCTTGGCCGACTTCTCTGCCTTCGCGGGCTTCTCCGCCACCTTCTCCGGGGCAGGCTTGGGG
>JAEZJH010000158.1 GCA_023436385.1 Pseudomonadota bacterium | reverse complement strand
ACCCACGCACGAGTCGTCGACCTCCGTCTCGATCCGCTCGAAGTGGACCCGGAGCCCAGGCGCGCCGGGCTGCCGGATCTCCTGCCACTCGTCGGCCCAGTTCTCGTACTCGCCGAGCCGCCGGGTGTTCTCCACGGCGACGGCCACGGTGGAGAGGACGTCGGGGAAGGCGGCCGGAGCCGTCGGGGTCCGGAGCAGGCCGGTCCGGTAGAGGACCCGCCGGAGCAGGGGGAGATTCCGGCCGCCGGAGAGGTTCCGGTCGGCGTCGAGGAGCGCGGCCACCGCGTCTTCGAAGGTCTCGGTGGCAACGTACGAGAGCTCGGATTCGAAGATCAGCCGGTCCGCCTCGTCGCCGCCCAACGCCTCCCGGACTTGCCAGAGCGCCGCCGACCAGATCTCCCCGTCGGCGTGGACCTCGTACTCCATGTGCTCGGGGTAGTGCTTCGTGCCGTCGACCCGGCGCATGCACGGCGGATCGGTGGTCATGAAGGCGGCGCCGTCCCACTCCGCCATGCAGGCCGGGTCGAGGACCTGCGGCGAGAGCCGCGCCGCGGTGGAGGCGGCCAGGTAGTCCCCGAAGCCCTCGCCGATGCTCCCGCCCTCGTGCTGGTACCCGAAGTTGGGCGAGAGATTGTCGAGGATGGCGTGGCCGTACTCGTGGAGGATCACGTCGGCGTCCTCGCCGTCGTCGACCCCGCCGGTGCCGTAGGTGATCGCCTTGAACCGGGGGTCGTACCAGGAGTTCTCCTCGGTCGTGCCGATGGCGTAGGCGCTCTGCCTCCGGGCGTTGTGATCGAGGAAGCCCAGCTCCTGGAGCCGGTTCTGCATCCGGTCGAGGTGGAAGTAGACGGTGGTCTCCTCGAAGCCGACCTGCGACCGGTCGAAGTCGAAGACCAGGTCCTCCCGCTGGGTGCGGGTGGTGGAGTTGAGGCCACGGACGTCGACCCAGTCGCCGCGGAGGTTGCCGCTGCCGTCGAGGCGGGGGAGGGTGACCCGGTACCGGGCGGCGTCGAGGGCCGGTGAGGTCCGGTCGTCGTCGTCCTCGAGGCGGGTATTGCCGGTCGAGGCCATCGGGTTGGGGTCGAAGACCAGGCCGGTCCCCTCGACGTACTGCAGCCGGTCGCGGATCTGGAGGATCTCGCCGTCCACCGCGTCGACGAAGACCTCGAAGCTCCCGGGGGGCGTGTCGCGGGAGACCGAGACCCGGAAGGCGAGGGCGGGTTCCCCCTCCTCCGCGAGGATGCCGGCCATCGCGTCCGAGGCCACCGACGGCGAGGCGTTCAGGTCGAGGGCGAGGTGCGCCCGCTCGATCGCGCCGGCGGCGTCGAGGACCGGCTCCGGGGGAACGAAGCGCCCGAGGCGCGCGTGGCCGAAGACCAGATCGCGGACCTCCGTGCCGTCCTCGTGCTCGACCACGTGGATCACCACCTCCCGGTCGAAGACCGGGAGGCCGTCCCGCACCTGCCGGAAGCGGAGGTAGCGGCCGACGAGGCCGCGCTTCACCGCGGAGAGTTCGAGGTCCTCCCCGCCGGCGGCGAGGCCCACGTCCGGCGCGAACCCGGAGAGGATCGCCCGGGCGGCGGCCTCGGGGTCGCCGCCGGGCGCGAGGAAGGCGCCGTGGACCCGGCGGATGCGCCCGTCCTCCCGGTGGTAGACCACGGGCTCCCGGCTGGCGTCGGCGATCGCCAGGGAAGCGGGCTGGAGGCAGGTCACGCCGCCGGTGCCGCCGGTGCCACCGCCGCCGCTGCCGCCGGGGAGGGTGTCGCCGCCGCTGCCGCCCGCCCCACCGGGGTCGTGGCCCCCTGGCGAGGTCTTTGCGCAGCCGAGGACCAGGGGGAGCAGCAGGAGGAGGGCCATCCCGAGAACACGCATCGCGTCGCTCCGATCGACCGGGCGCTCCCGCTGGACCGCCCCGAAGGCCGTTTTGCCTATCACGTCTGTGGGGGCAAGGCGAGCCGGTGACCGGCACCCCCGGGTGGCCAGACATCTGCCGTAACACGGGGAAATTTCTCTCCGGGGGCCGGTGGCGAGGCAACAGTATCGCAAACCCGCCGTGTCATCGGTAGCTTGTTTCGGTTCGTCGCTTCGGGCCGAATGCGCCTCTTTTGGCCCGAGGCCCGGAGACCCATGGACGAACTCGACCCCGCCTGGCGCCGCCTCCTCGAGACCCAGCGCCGGCTCCTGGCAGCGGCCCGGAAACTGCTCCCCGAGTCGCCGGCGCCCTACCACGCGCACCTCCGGATCGAGTCGGGCGGCCGGACCCGGGAGCTCCTCCTCGGCCCGGTCACCCGGCCCGGGCCGGAGGTGGCGATCGTCGCCTGGCAGGAGGCCCCGCTCGCCGAGGTGTTCTTCGCCGCGGCGGAGGGCGAGGAGTACGAGCTGGAGGTGGCGGGACGGATCCTCGCCGGCCGGGTGATCGAGAAGAGCCTGGTTACCATCGCCGGCGGCGAGCTCCGGGAGATCGTCCGTCCCGAGGGCGTCCTTGCGCTGGGGGACGATGGCCGTTGGCGGGTCGGGCCGCCGCCGCCGCTCGACTTCGCGCTGCCCCCCGGCCGTCCCGCCGAGGCGCGGGGGCCCACGCCGTTCGTGGTCCACCTCGACCCGGCCCAGGAGCGGATCGTCTCCCTGCCGGCGGGTCGACACACCCTGGTCCTGGGCGAGGCGGGCTTCGGCAAGACCACCGTGGCGCTGCACCGGCTGGCCCGGCTGCGGAAGACGATGCGGGCCCGATCCCAGGCCGCGGTGATCGTCCCCACTGAGGGCCTCCGCCGGCTGGTGGAGCTGCAGCTCGATCGGCTGGGGGTGGCCGGCGTCGAGGTCTGGCTCTACGACCGCTTTGCCGCCTCCCAGGCCCGCCGCGCCTTCCCCTTCCTGCCCCGCCGCGAGAGCCGGGATGCCACCGCCGGGGTGGTGCGGCTGAAGCGCCACCCGGCGGTCCGGGCCGGGATCGACGCCTTCCTCCGGCTGCCGCCGCCGCGGCCCGAGGAGCGTCCGGGCCGGCGCCGACCTTCCGCGTGGGATCGCCTCCAGCACCTCTTCGGCGACAAGGCGATCCTCGCGGAGATCGTCGCCGCGTCCGGCGGCGAGTTGTCGCCGGCGCTGATCGACGAGGTATTCGAACACACCCACGTCCAGTTCCTCGCCACCACCGAGGAGGAGTACGCCGGCGTCGCGGAGGAGCGGCTCCGCACCGTCGACGGCCTCTCCCTCGACGAGGGTACGCCGACCGGCGACGTCGGCACCCTCGACGCCGAGGACTACGCGGTGCTCTTCGAACTCGACCGGCGCCGGGCGGCGGCCAAGCGCCTCCCCGCGGCCCGGCCTCGCCTCTACGATCTCCTGGTGATCGACGAGGCCCAGGAGCTGGCTCCGCTCGAGCTGGCGCTCCTCGGCCGGTGCCTTTCGCCGAAGGGGACGCTGGTCGTCGCCGGCGACGCCGGCCAGCAGGTGGATTCGGCCGCCGGCTTTGCCGGCTGGGACGTGACCCTGGCCGAGCTGGGTTCGGGCGCCTACCAGACCACCACGCTCGAGGTCAGCTACCGCTGCCCGGACGGCGTCACCG
>JAEZJH010000112.1 GCA_023436385.1 Pseudomonadota bacterium | reverse complement strand
CGGATCACCCACGCCGATCCGCGCTGCGTGGCCGCCTCCCGGGCGGCGGCGATGGCCATCGCCCTGGCGGTCCGGGGCCAGGACGACGAGGTGGTGGAGCGGGCCTCATTGGTGGCTTCGCCCTCGCCGGCGGTCCGCGAGGTGGTGGAGCAGGCCTTCGACGCGATCCCGAAGAAGCTGGTCCTCGACGGCCCGGATCGGCGCTCCTGCATCCGCGCCACCCTGGCTGCCTTCGTCGCCTACGGGCAGGGGCCGAGCTTCGACCGGGGCCTGAAGGCGGTGATCGAGCGCGGCGGCGACACCGCGGTCAACGGCGCCCTCGCCGGCGCGCTCCTCGGGGCCCGCTACGGCCTCCGGGGGGTGCCCGAACGCTGGTACCCGGGCATCGCCGGCCGCGAGGAGATCCTGGCAGCCGGCGAGGCGCTCTGGGCCCGGGCCTTCGCGGCCCGGGAGGCGCGGCTCGCGGAGCAGCCGGGAGCGTAACGCCGGTTAGAGCTTCACCCGCGCCGAGGTCTCGAAGGACCGAACGCCGAGCCGGCCGAGGAGTCCAACGCCCGAATCGCCGACGCCTTCGCGGCCGACCGGGAGGTGGAGCGCGTTCGCGGGCAGCTCGCCCAGGAAGGGATCGACCTCGACCCAGGCGCCGACGTAGACCTCCGCCCACGCGCTCCACACCAGGAGCGGCACGCCCTCGTCCTCCGCATAGACGTAGCCGTTGACGATCCGGGCGGGGAGTCCCGCCGCCCGGGCCAGGGCGACGAACAGGGTGGCCGCGTCGGCGGGACCGCCCTTCCCCCCGGCGAGGATCTGGCTGGCGCGGTCGACGCCGGCGTCTTCCCGAACCGGCAGCGCCTGGCCGACCAGGGCGGTGAGGAGCGCGGCCAGCTCCGCCGAGTTGCCGAGCCGATCCATCGGAATCCGGGCGATCAGGCCGCGGATCGCCGGGCTGTCGTGGTCGAGGTCGGCGGTCGCCGCCAGCTCCCGCTCGAACCCCGCGGACGGGATCGGCAGCGGCGCCGGCTCGAGCTCGGGCGCCACCGTGGTCACCCGCACCGCGCCGTCGGGCAGCTCCTCGTAGCGCCGATACGGGGCGGGCAGCCGGGCGCTCTCCGGGAGCGCGTCGAAGACCACCCGGACCTCGTCCACCGGCCGGCCCCGCTCGATCGGCTGCGGCAACGGCAGGACCGCCAACGCCGCCAGGTCCACCGGGCTCGACTCGGCCTTGGCCTGCGCCTCCGGGAGGACCACCAGCTCCGCGCCGTCGGAGAAACGGGCGCCCAGGGGCGCGCCGTCGTCGGCGAGCCACTCGACCGTGGTCCCCGCCTCCCCCTCCGTGCGGATCTCCACCCGCCGGGCGTTGCGGCCGCCCAGGAGCGGCACCGGCTCCGCGCCCGCCGCCACCGCCTCCCGCTCCACCTCCTGCAGCTCCTCGAGGTCGAGGTAGGTGAACCGCAGCGTCCCCTCGCGGAGAGCGAGCTGCGCCGCCAGGGCCTGGGCGCGCGTCTCCGTGGTGGGCGGCAGGCGGCGGCGGACCGCCGGGCCGTCGCCGCTGGTGACCACCTCGCAGCCGTCCGCGTCGCAGGCCGCGCGGGACTCGCGGGTGAGGCCGGGACGAACGCGCCGGAGGCGGGCGGAGACCAGGGCTCCGTCCGCGCCGTAGACCCGCTCCTCCTCGGCCCGGAAGCGGAGCTTCTCGCCCTCCCGGGCCATACGCGTCTCGAGCTCCATCCGCTCGACGAGGACCGGATCTCCGTCCCGGCGCTCGGCGACGACCTCGTGGCGGAGCCAGCCGACGGGCCGGCCCAGCCGATCGATCCGGTAGTAGGTGGTCGGGAGCGGCGCGGCCTCCGCTGTGGCCGAGGGGCCGGCGGAGGGGACGCCGGCGCAGGCGGCGCAGGCGAGGACGGCAACGGGGAAGAGGAAGAGGCGCACGGAGCAAGCGTAGCAGCCGCGAAGCGGAGGCGCCGCGGGGAAACACGAAGGGCGGAAGGCCGGAGCCCTCCGCCCCCCGGCGGCGCGACGAACGGTCGAGCTAGCGGCCCAGCGTCTTCGCGCCCGGCTTCCACTCGGCGGGGCAGCGCTCGCCGGTCTGGATCGCCTGGAGCACGCGCAGGGTCTCGCTCACCGAGCGGCCGACGTCGGTGTTGTGGTAGTTGGCGTACTGGATGACGCCGTTCGGGTCGACGATGAAGGTGGCCCGGGTGGCGAAGCCCTTGTCCTCGAGGAGGGCACCGTACTTGCGGGCGACCTCCTTGTTGAAATCGGCGAGGAGCGGGTAGGTGAGCTGCCCGAGGCCGTTCTGGACCCAGGCCTTGTGGGAGAACTGGGAGTCGACCGAGCAGCCGAGCACCTGGGCGTTGAGGCCCTTGAACTCCGCCTCGCGCTTCGAGAACTCCTGGATCTCCGTCGGGCAGACGAAGGTGAAGTCGAGCGGGTAGAAGAAGAGGACGATGAACTTCCCGCGGTAATCGGAGAGCGAGACGTCCTTGAAGTCGCCGTTGCCGACGACGGCGGGAAGCGTGAATTCGGGGGCCTTCTGCAGCACGCTGATCATGGTTCCCTCCCGGGGATAAGAGACGTGGCGGTCCGGAGCCGGCGCGGGTCGTCGCGGCCGGTGCCTTCATGTCACCCCTGGCAAGATGGTCGCGCCGGTCCGGGCGTGCGAGAGAGTGAATGAGCGAGGATCGCGGGAGCAAGACGCACAAGCGGGGCGTGGGCCACGACACCAG
>JAEZJH010000096.1 GCA_023436385.1 Pseudomonadota bacterium | reverse complement strand
GGACGAAGGAGCCCGGCCTCTACTGGAATGCGGCGATCGTCGCCGCCGCGGCCGCCGAGGGCGGCCCGTCCGCGGCGATGCTCGAGGCCGAGCAGCTGCCTCTGTCGGTCCGAGGCCCCGTGCTCGCCCGCGCGGCGCTCCATCTCGCCGTCCTCCGTCGCTACCCGGAGGCGGTGAAGCTCCTCGAGGCGGTCCCGGCCGACATGCGCGGCCGCGACGAGAAGATCGCCTCGCTCCGCGCGACGCGCCGGCACGAGGAGGTGAAGCTGGACCCGGCGAGCCCGGCCTCCGTGGCACTCGACGTCGGTGCCGATCTCGCGGCCGGTCGGCTCGGCCCAAAGGACGCGACGCGGCTCTTCGCCCGCGCCGCGCGCGAGGGCCCCGCGGCGTACCTCGACGCGGAGTTCTTCGCGAACAGCGCCGTCGCTGCCGCGCGAAAGCGCGACCCGGCGATCGGCCCGGAAGCCTTCCGCGACGAGCAGCTCGTCTTCGAGACGACGGTGGAAGGCGACGACCGGGTCGGTTGGCGCGTCGAGCTGCGCTGCCCCGCGGGCTGCGAGGAGGACGAGGTTGTCGTGCGCTGGGTCGTGCGCGAGGAAGGGAAGTACAAGCTTCTTTACCCGCAGGCGGGTGCGATCCAGCTCGCGGCCGAGGCCTGGCGCCGGTTCGCGGCGAACGACGAGGCGGGGGGACGGCGCTGGATCGCCTGGACCCGGCGCGAGCTCCCCGCGGACCCGAGCCCCTACGTGCACGGCGCGACGCTCAAGCGGCTTCCCGACGACGCGCCCGCGGCGGCGCTCGCGCGGGCGGCGCTCCTGATCGCCGCCTCGTCGGGCGATCCCGAGCTGATCGATCGCGTACTCGACGAGCGAAAGCGGGCGGTGACACCGGAGGACGCCCGCGAAGTCGACGTGGCCATCGCCTTGATCGGGCTCCGGCAGAACCGGTGGGACCTTCTCGAGGCCGCGACCGGCCGGCTCCTCGCGGAGGATCCCGCCTCCCCGGAGGCCTTCGCGCTGCGCTCCTTCGCCCTCCGCTTCCTCGGCCGCGAGGCGGATGCGGTGGCCGAAGCCAACGCTCGCCTCGAGCGGAACCACCGGGACGGCCTCGCGCTCTCGACGCTACTCACGCTCGCCGCCGATCGGGGCGATCTCGAGCAGGCGGAGCGGATCGGTCAGGCGTTCATCGACAGCGGCGCCCAGCGGATGCACGGGGAGACGGCGCGCGCCTTCCTCTGGGCGACCGAGCCAGCGGCGATCGCGCACGGCCTCGAACACGCCCGCGCGGCGGTGAAAGCCGGCGCGGACGACGCGAGCGCGATCCTGGCGGCGCTCCTCGCGCGTGCGGGACAGGTCGAGGAGGCGCACCGGGCGCTCGTGGAGCCGGCGCCCGACGAGGTCTCTGCCGACGGGGAGCGGTTCGCACTGGGGTGCATCGCCGAGGTGCTCGGCCTCGACGAGCGCGCCCTCGCCTTCTACCGGCAGGTCGGCGCGGCGCCCTCGCTGAGCACCGCCTCGTGGCGGGCGATCGCGGCGGCGCGGATCCAGGCGATCGAGCAGCGCCGGGGCGCCGCGGCGGCGCGGTAGGAGGAAGGTCCGTGCAGACGAAGGGGCGGATGCGCGAGCACCCGCGCCCTTCATCGTACGTCCCATCACCTCCGGCTCGTACATCTCCTCCCGCGACGGCCCGCGACCAAGGATCGGGTGGTTTCACATCGCCGCGAGTTCGCTGTCACCGTCACTCCTCGTCATCGCCACCGGAGGCGCACGCCGCGCGAACGCAGTAGCCGGCCTCGCAGGCGCCACTGCCACACGGGTGCAGGTCGTCGCAACGGTAGCCCGAGATCGCGCTGCCCCGGCACACGCCGTCCTGGCACAGCGAGCCCTCGCAGCGGAGGGAGCCGTCTTCCGCGCAGGCCTCGCCCAAGCGTGGTCCGCGGCCGCAGTGGCCGCTCCGGAACGACTCCTCCACGCACTGGAAGACCAGCGCGCAGCCGGTCCGCCAGGGCGTGAGCCCGGCGGTACAGGGTTCGCCCGGCCCCCGGCCCTCGACGCAGACGCCGCTCGCGACGTCGCAGCCGAGGTCGTGCCGACAGGGTTCGCTGTCCCCGTTGTCGCAGGCCTCACCGGGACCCGGCGGGCGCTCGCACCGCCCGGTCGGCCAGCCACAGCGGAGCCCGGCGTCGCAGGCCAGCCCGTACTCCTGGCATGGCGCTCCCTCTGGAAGCGGCGCCGTGCAGCGAGAGTTCGCGCAAAACAGGCCGTCGCGGCACTGCCCGGTCGGCGTGTCGGAATAGTCAATTTCGCAGCGGTCGCCCTCCCCTCCCGGGCCCCGGCACCGGCCGTCCTCGCAGAGGAAGGGGGAGGCGCAATCCCAGTCGTGTTCGCAGTCCTCGCCCTCCCGTCCCGTTGGAAGGCAGCGGCTCGGGCAAGCGCCCCAGAAATCGCAGGTTCCGCTGGCGCACCACGCCCGGGCGGAGCACGGCTCACCCGCAGGGACCGTCCCCTCGAAGGCCGCTCGGCAGTCCCGGTCCTGCGAGAGATACACGTTCTGGTACAGCACGGAGGAGCAATGCGCCGTGTCGGCGAGCCGGGCGAGACACCGGCCCCAGGCGTCGCCGTCGTAGCGGACGAGGCCTTCGGTCAGGCCGGGAACGAACCGACCGAAGCAGTCGGACTCGACGAGCTGCTCGACGCACACGTCGACGTACCGCGCGGGAATTTCGTGGCACCGCGCCTTCGCCCGGCACTGCGCCAGCGCCCAGGTCTCGCAGGCCCGTTCGCGCGCGACCGGCGAGGGATCGATGGGGCCCAGGTCGTCGCCGCCGGCACCGCCCCCGCCCGATCCTCCTGCGCCCTCGCCCGATCCTCCTGCGCCCTCGCCCGATCCTCCTGTGCCACCCCTCCCGCCGTCGTGCCGCCGGTGGCCCGCCGGATAGCGATCACCACAGGCGAGCAGCGGGGCCGTCACCAGGACGAGCAGCGGAAGCCAGGCGATCGCTCGGGCGCGCATCGTTCCTCCGGGACGCCACGGCCGTCGGGGCGGCTGGGGCAAAGGGGACGAGCATAGCTTCCTTCGCGCGTGCCCCTTCTCGTTTTCGCGTCGCTGCCACGCTCTCCATGAGGCGGGGACCGTCACCGACCCACGCGTCGGGCGGCCTGAGGGGGCCATCTACGCTCCGGGCACAACCGAGGGACGAAGGGGATGATTCGGCAGCCGGTGGCGAGCACGAGCAGCACGGCGAGGATGTACCTGGGGCATCGTCCGACCTCCGGGAACGCGGCCCCTTCACGGCCGGCATCGTCTCCAAGCATGGACTGCGAGCCACCGATAGCGCAGAGTCATTCGGCGGCATCGAGCAGCGGGAGGTCCAGACCCCTCTCGCTCACTCCTCTCGACGAGAGGACTTCCGTGACGCGCCTCACGCCACTACAGCCCGGCGATACCGTCGCCATCGTTGCACCAGCAGGCCTCTTCCCCGAGGACCGGTACGCGCGGGGCGTCGAGCATCTCGAGCGTCGGGGCTACCGCGTGCGCGAGGGCGCCGCGCTCCGCCGCACACACCGCTATTTGTCTGCGCCTGACTTGGAGCGCGCCGCCGACCTTGAAGCGGCGTTCACGGACCCGGAGATCCGCGCGGTCTTCTGCCGATTTTCAGGGCCATTCACCCCCCGCTTCTCAAGGGCATTCACCCCGGGGGTCCCGCGCGCGTGACGGGGTGAGGGTGGCCGAGACTGGTCGCCCAGTCCAGGGACTTCTGCGGACGCCTACGCGGCCGCCTCGCCGGTGCGGCGCCGAGCACGCTTGGCCGGGGCAGGCGCCGGCGCTGGCCCGTTCAGCGACGGCTTCTGC
>JAEZJH010000037.1 GCA_023436385.1 Pseudomonadota bacterium | reverse complement strand
CGGCGGCGCCTCCGCGCCGCCGCCTCCCTCCCCGTCTGCCCCGGAGCCGGCGGGAACCCCGGTGATCGGGGAGGTCGAGCCCAACGACGACCCCGCGGCCCCCCAGGAGCTAGACGTCCCCGCGGTGGTCGACGGCGCCGCCGGCGGCAGGGACATCGACTGGTACCGGATCTCCGCCGGCCCCGAGCCGCGCCTCCTCCGCTTCGACGCCGCCGGCTCCGGCGACCTGGTGTTCCAGGTCTTCGACCCCGGTGGCCAGGAGCGGCAGATTCGCGCCGGCGCCGCCGGAGACGGTGCGCCCGAGGTGATCGACGGGCTCTACCAGCGCGGGCCCCTGCTGCTGCGGGTCTCCGTCGCCGGCAAGGCCGCGGTCCCGTATCGCCTCGAGGTGGCCGCCCGCCCCTACCGGCGGAACGCCGAGGCCGAACCCAACGCCGAACGGGCCCAGGCGCTGCTCCTGCCCCCGGACACCGTCGGGACCGGGACCGTCTCCCACGAGGAGGACGAGGACGTCTGGCGGCTCGATCTCCCTCCGCCCGCGCCCGGGGCCGAGGGGCGGGCGCTCCAACTCGAGCTCTCCGCCGTGCCCGGCCTGCGGCCGGCGCTGGCGGTGCTCGACGCCGACGGTACCCCCGTCGCCGAGCACCGGGCCCGGGAGGTGGGCACCGGCGTCTCCTTCCGCAACCTGGCGATCGGCCCCGCCGCGCGGCTCCCGTTCTACGTGGTGGTGAAGAGCGCCTGGGTCGGGAAACACCGGACCGCCGCGCCCGATACACCGTATCGGCTGGTCGCCCGGCTCGAGCCCGTCCCCGCCGATCTCGAGGAGGAGCCCAACGACGGGCCCGACCGCGCCACCCAGCTCCACGGCCTGGGGCGAATCGGCTACCTCGCCCCGGCCGGCGACGTTGACTGGTACGCGATCACCGTCGACCGGCCGGCGGTGGCCCGGGTGGTGGTCTCCGGTGTCGACGGCGTCGACCTGGTCCTCGACGCACCCGATGTATCGGGCGGCGGCGAGGCCGTCCGGGCCCGGGTCAACGTCGGCGGCGTCGGCGAGGGCGAGCTGTTGCCCGGCCTCTGGCTCCCCACCGGCACCAGCTACGTGCGGGTCTCCGGCGGGAGCCGCAAGGTGGGCGGGCGCTGGGTCCGGGATTACGAGAACCCCGACCAGACCTACACCCTGGGGATCACCCTCCGCGACGCCTTCCCCGGCGACGAGGTCGAGCCCAACGACACGCCGGAACGGGCCACGCCGCTCCGCCTCGGCGAGCGCGCCCGGGGCTTCCTGCACCCGTACCGCGACGTCGACGTGTATCGGCTCGAGGTTGGCCTCGAGGACGAGGGGACCCTGACGGCGGTGGTCGGCGCCGTCCCCCGGGTCCAGGTCACCCTGGCGCTGCGGGGCGGCGAGCCGGTGGACGGGAAGGTCCCGGTGCTCGCCACCGCGGAGTTCGACAAGGAGGCCGGCGAGACCCGCCTGGTCGCCCAGGTCGAGCCCGGCGTCTACTGGCTCGAGGTCCGGGGCTCCGGCGCCAACGCCGGCGACCCCTACCGCCTCGAGGTCCACAGCACCTTCGAAGGGTAGCGGACGGGGACGGCCCGGGAGCGGCGGGACCGCTCCCCGACGCCGCGCCCGGGCCCGCGCCCTGCGTGCCGCGGGAGCGCCTTTTGGCCGCTCGAGACGCTTGACAGGAACGGCCCTCCGCTCTATCTCTGTCCGGCCTGCGCGTCGTGCGGGAATAGCTCAGTTGGTAGAGCATCAGCTTCCCAAGCTGAGGGTCGCGGGTTCGAATCCCGTTTCCCGCTCCAAGAAAAGCGAGGGGTTACGTCAGCCGACGTAGCCCCTTTTTCTTTCCGGGCATGGTCGCGGGCAAGGTTCGCCCTACGGGCCATCGGACGGGCCGGATCTCCTCGGCCTCGATCTGGATGATCGCCGCTCTGCATCTGGCGGTGCAGGCGCTCACGGTCGGCGTCGTGATCGTGCTGCGCTTCGAGAATCGACTCGCTCGGGACCCGTGCGTGTTCGCGGGCAACCTCCGACGTGCGAGCGCCCCGAACGCTTGTGCGGGGTTCATCAATCCCCAGACCCGCAGTTCGAAGATGGCGCTGCCGCTACCCCAGTCCAGCCGAGCTACAACCAGCACGGCTTCGCCTAGGCCCGACCGCTGCGGGCTCGGCATTGATCGCCTCCGGCTCCTGGATCAGCCGCGATCGCAGAGCCAACCGCCCAGGGGAAGAGCGCCTGGAAGCCCGGGTGCGACCGATGCCGGGCTCGACTGACGGCGACGCAGTTGTCAGTTGGCGAGGCGCCGCAAGAGTTCTCGGACCTCCGCGTGCCAGTTCGTGTCGGAACCGTTCTCGTCCCAGAGTTCACGGAGTTCCGACTCTCGAAACACCCGTTCGACTGCTCGGCTCGCAATTTCGGCGCCGATCTCTCTCGCGATCTCCCGATGCTCGTCGAGCCAGGTAGAGGCATCTTCGTTGAGTCGGTCGGTTCCCTTGCCAAGCGCAGCCGCCACGAGCTCGGCTGCTGCGAGCGCGGCCGAGCACTCGTCTAGTTCGAGATACTCCCCACCGGAGCTGGCCACCGAATGGAGCGTTTCCTCAACTAACCCGACATTCCCGTCGATGACATCACTCAACCAGTCTAGAGCCGAGTCGTTCTCGAAACTGCCGTGACCCCATGCACCCATGGCGCCGATGCTATCCCGTTCGCAACCGTGTGCTCAACCGGAGGTCGGTTTCGTTCTCCCAGCCCCGTACCCACATCGCTGAACGCGAGGGCGGCAGTCACCTGCTCCTTATGGAATAGCCGTTCGTGCCCCCTCCGTCGTCGAGAGGGGCAATCCTAGCCACCTGCGGTTCTCTGTCGCAATGCGTTTCCCGTCACCGCCCCCGACCTGCCACCTTGGGCCGGAACAACGTTCTGACCCGCTCCAGCCCGCCCGTCATCGCAGTCGTCACCGCCAACTGCGAGGGCGCCGAATCCGTCCCCGTCCACGTCCTCGCCGCGGGGCAAGTCGGCGCCGTCGCAGTCCTGATCGATCCCGTCGCCGCACCGGTCGCGGGCGACGGGGCTCACCGTCTCGACCGCGTCGTCGCAGTCCGAGCCGCCCACCACCGTGGCGACGAAACCGTCGCCGTCAAACCGGACCGCCGGGCAGGCCCGTGATCCGGAACCGGCCTTGGCCATTGGTCGAGACCCTGGTGAGCGGCGTGAGATGGCCTACCGGTACGACGCCGGAGGCAACGCTTCCACCCCGGCGCCCCGGTCTCGGCCACGAGAGTCTCGGACTCCGGCGCGTCGGGCTCCACGGCTTCACGCGGTCCGGCACCTCGACCTTCCGCCGCCGGAGGTCGATCGCAAACCACCGGCAGCTGTCCGCCGTGGCCTTGGCGCCTTCGATCTCCCCGTTCACGAGGTCGGCGATCGGCTGGAAGGAGAGGTCGGGGCGCCCGAGGATCGACTCCTTCGCCCGCGCCCCCACCCCTCCTGGAGTGCCGGGGTGCTCCGGTGCCGGTCGGCCGGAACACGGTTCGGACCAGGAAACAACGAGGGGCGAGTGCACACGGGCTCGCCCCTCGTCGTTCCTGCCCTACCGGTAGAGCAGGGGCTGACGAATTCTCGGCAACCACCCGCGGGACCGCACCACCACGCCGCCTCGCCCGGGTCGAGGCCCGGTGGCGTGAAGTCCAGGACGGTGGCTCCGCTCTCGCCGGTCGCGCAGGCGCCGCCGAACCGATAGGTGCAGCCCTCGTCGGACAAGAACGAGTCGTTCCCACG
>JAEZJH010000596.1 GCA_023436385.1 Pseudomonadota bacterium | reverse complement strand
CCCATATCTTCCGCGAGTACGATATTCGCGGGCTGGTCGAGAAGGACCTCACCCCCGAGGCGGTGCCCCTGGTGGCGAAGGGGTTCGCCAAGATGCTGCGCGATCGGGGCGGGCGGCGGCTGGTGCTGGGCCGCGACTGCCGGTCCTCCTCCACCGAGTTCGCCCGGATCATCGCCGCGACCCTCAACGGCTGCGGCGTCGACGTGGTGGACATCGGCGTCGTGCCCACGCCCCTCACCTACTACGCGGCCAACACCTTCGAGGGCCTCGACGGCCTGTGGATGATCACCGGCTCCCACAACCCGCCCGAATACAACGGCTTCAAGATCGGCGTGGGCAAGACCACCCTCCACGGCGCGGAGATCCAGGAGCTCCGGCGGATCGTCGAGGCCGGGAAGTTCGTCGAGGGCAGCGGCACCACGGTGACCCGCGACGCGATCGGGCCCTACCTCGAGGACGTGAAGCGGCGAATGAAGATCGGGCCCCGGAAGCTCCGGATCCTGATCGACGCCGGCAACGGCGTGGGCGGGATCGTCGCCAAGCCGCTCTACGAGGCCCTCGGGTTCCAGGTGGACGGGATGTACCTCGAGCCCGATGGGACGTTCCCCAACCACCACCCGGACCCGACGGTGGAGAAGAACGTCGAGGAGCTGCGCCGGAACGTGGTGAAGGGGAAGTACGACTGCGGGCTCGCCTTCGACGGCGACGCCGACCGGGTGGGCGTGGTCGACGACCAGGGACACATCCTCTGGGGCGACCAGATGATGATCCTCCTCTCCCGGGCGGTGCTCGCGGAGGAGCCGGGGGCGGCGATCGTCGGCGAGGTGAAGTGCTCGCAGACGATGTACGACGACATCGCCCGGCACGGCGGCCAGCCGGTGATGTGGAAGGCCGGCCACTCGCTGATCAAGGCGAAGATGAAGGAGACCAACGCCGCCCTCGCCGGGGAGATGAGCGGACACATCTTCTTCCGAAACCGGTGGTTCGGCTTCGACGACGGCGTGTATTCGGGGGCGCGGTTCCTCGAGCTCCTCTCCCATGAGGAGCGGCCGCTCTCGCGGCTCCTCGACGACGTCCCGAAGATGTATGCGTCGCCGGAGATCCGCTACGAGGTGGAGACCGAGGAGAAGAAGTTCGCCCTGGTGAAGGCGGCGGTGGCGCACTTCAAGGCCGGCGGCAACCAGGTGATCGACATCGACGGGGCCCGGGTCGTCTTCTCCGACGGCTGGGGTCTGGTCCGGGCCTCGAACACCCAGCCGCTCCTGGTGCTCCGGTTCGAGGCGAAGACCGCGGAGCGGCTCGCGGAGATCCAGGGGCTGATCGAGGGGACGCTGAAGGACCTCGAGAAGGGGATCGGCTGACGATGGCGGCGCGACGGCTGGGCCTCGGCTGCGACCTGGGCGGCACCAACCTCCGGGCGGCGGTGGTCGACCTCGAGGCCGGCACGGTGATCCGGGCGGTGAAGCGGAAGCTCGCCGATCGGACGCCGGCGGCCGTGGCGAAGGAGATGGCGGCGGCGTCCCGGGAGGCCCTGGCGGCGGAGGGCGTCGACCTCCCGGCGATCGAGGGCGTGGGCGTCGGCGTCGCCGGGCAGGTGCTGGGGACCACCGGGATGGTGCTGGTGGGCCCGAACCTCGGCTGGCGGGACGTGCCCTTCGGCACGCTCCTCGCCGGGGAGCTGGGGCGGCCGGTGCGGATCGTCAACGACCTCTCCGCCGCCGCCTGGGGCGAGGCGCGGGTGGGCGCCGCCCGCGGGGCCCAGGACGCGGTGCTGGTCTTCGTCGGCTCGGGGGTGGGCTCGGGGCTGATCCTCGCCGGCCGGCTCTTCGAGGGCGCCGGGGGGATCGCCGGCGAGTTCGGCCACACCAAGGTGGTGCCCGGGGGCCGGACCTGCGGCTGCGGCGAGGTCGGGTGTCTCGAGGCCTACGTCGGCGGCAACAACTTCGCAGAGCGGCTCCGGGAACTGGTTCGGGGCGGCCGGGCCCAGGGCGTGCTCGCGGCGGCGGGCGGCGATCCGGCGCGGATCACCGTCTCCGCGCTCAATGCGGCGGCGGAGAGCGGCGACGAGGAGGCGCTGGTGCTCCGGGAGGAGGCGGCGCGGCTGCTCGGGGTGGCCACCGGCAACGTGATCACGCTGCTCAACCCCGCGAAGCTGATCCTGGGCGGCGGCGTCCTCCTCGGGGCGCCGGGGCTGAAGCGCGAGGCGATCGAGTGGATCCGCCGGACCGCGGGCCGTGCCCACCTCGCCCAGCTGGCGGTCGTCGACGCGGCGCTGGGCGACGACGCGGGCGGGATCGGCGCGGCGCTCCTGGGGTCCCCGGTGTAGCCACGCCAGCGGTGCGGGCTGGCGACACGCCTCCCGCCGCGGACACATCGGCACATACACACACCGCCGTGCCTCGCGTCCGGGTGTTTTCGCCAGGGATGCGAACCTTCGTCGGGTAGACTCCCGGGCTCCTCGTCCCGTGGAGCCGCCATGCCCGCACGAACCATCGCCTGCGCCGCCCTTCTCGCCCTGCTCGTGCCCGCGGCCGCGGTGGCCCAGAGCCGCGACACCACGCCCCGGCCGCCGGTCGGCCTACCGCCGCCCCCGGCCGACCTCGAGCCGATCGAGCCCCCGGAGCGCTCGCTCCGGGATGTCAGCCTCACCCTCGGCCTCCCGGCGCACTTCTTCTTCTCCGGTCTCGAGGCCAAGGGCGAGGTCCGGCTCCACGACCGCGTCGGGCTCGCCGTCTACGGCGGCTTCGGCTCCGCGGTGGTCGCCGACTACTACCAGGTCGGCGGCCAGCTCCGCTGGTACGCCATCGGCGACTTCGACCACGGGATGGTGGTGGGGCTCGACGTGAACTACATCTCCGTCGACGAGCGCCTGGAGCTCCTGGGCATGAGCATCCTCGACGCCGAGGGGGAGGCCCTCGCGCCCGGCGGACTCATTGGCTACAAGGTGATCTTCAAGCCCGGCGTCACCCTCGGCTTCGACCTCGGCCTCCGGCGCCACGCGATCACCTACGACGCCAAGGAGCACCTCTCGGAGGACCAGTACCAGGTGAACGGCGAGACCAGCCTCTGGTGGCCGATCGCCGATCTCCACGTCGGCTGGTCCTTCTGAGCGCCCGACCACCCGCGGAGGCGGCGGGCGATCCTCGGGGCAAGGCGCCCTGCCGGGCGGGCTGGCGGCCGCCCGGGCGGTGTGCTTGGCCCCGTTCCGAAGCCGGGGTACACAAGGGGCGATGAGCACCTTTCGGATCGAAGGCGGCAGGCCCCTCTCCGGCGAGATCGTCGTCGCCGGCAACAAGAACGCGGCGCTGCCGATGCTGGCGGCGACCCTCCTCACCGACGAACCGGTGGTGCTGGAGAACGTGCCGGACATCCGGGACGCGCGGAACATGTGCGGGCTCCTCGACGGCCTGGGCGCCACCGTCGAGCGGATGGGCACGAACCGGGTGCAGATCCACGCCCGGCGCCTCGACACCTGCGCGCCCGACCCGGCGCTCTGCCGGGAGATGCGGGCCTCCTTCGTCCTCGCCGGGCCGCTCCTCGCCCGGGAGGGCCGGGCGGAGCTGCCGGCCCCCGGCGGCGATCGGATCGGGCGGCGCCCGGTGGATCCCCACGTCGTCGCCCTCCGGGCC
>JAEZJH010000140.1 GCA_023436385.1 Pseudomonadota bacterium | reverse complement strand
TGCGGCGTCTTCGGACTGATTCGATGGTCGCACGCACCCGGTTGCCGCCCGCTCGCGGGGTGTCGCGACCCCGGCCGGCTTCCAGCTGGGCTGCGGCATGGCCATCCATCCAGTCCTCCCCGAGGATGCGGCAACCGGCCCCCGCGCGGTCGTGAGCCGAGGGGGAGTCAAGATGACGGAGAAGCCGACCCAGCCACGACTCTCCAGGATCGGGATCCTGGTCTCGATCCTCTTCTTGGCGGCACTGATCGTCTTCACGCTACTTCACGTCGGCGACCCGCACCGGTTCGCGCTCTTGGCCGCCCGATTCAAACCAGAGTGGGTCCTCGCGGCCGTCGCCTTTCAAGTCGGCACCTATCTGTGCGCGGGAACCATTTGGGGGCGCGTGGCCATCGCGGCGGGCCACCCCCTCTCGAGCGTTCAGCTGGCGCGCCTGTCCGTCGAGAAACTCGGCATCGATCGGTTTCTGCCCACCGGCGGGCTGTCCGGCAATCGGGTGGTCATCAACGCCATGCGGAGGATGGGGCTTCCGGCAGGGTTCGCGACCGAGGCGCTCCTGGTCGACATCCTATCGCAACACGCTGCCTTGGCGGGCGTCGCGGCGGTCTCCGTCCTCGTCTTGTGGCTACACCATGGCGTTCCCGCCGTTCTCATTGGGCTCGTCGCCGTCTTTGCGCTGCTCGTTGCTGGCTTTACTCTCGCCATCACCTGGCTGCGCAAGCACCGGGACTGGAAGCCGGGACCCCGCCTCTCGCGGGTACGGATGCTTAACCGTGCGCTCGATGCGCTGGGGAGAGTCCCTGTCTCCCGTGTCTGGAAACGGCGCCTCCTGGGGACCGCGACCGGTCTCCAGATCGGCATCGTGCTCCTCGACGCCGCGACGCTGTGGGCGATGCTCCATGCTCTCGGAACGCCCGTCCATCCCTTCGCGACCTTCGTCGCCCTGGTGGTGGGCACCATCGCGGGAACGGTTTCGTTCCTGCCGGGGGGCGTCGGGAGCTTCGAGGCCGGCTGTGCGGGGACGCTGGCATTGGTTGGCGTTCCCGTCGAGGCGGCGCTCGCCGGTACGATCATGCTGCGTGGCCTGGCGCTCTGGCTCCCCCTCTTGCCGGGTCTGGCCCTCGCTCGCGGCGACCTCTCCACCCCACTTCCCCCCTCTGAGGAGAGCGCGCCGGAGGGGGAGAGCGTCGTCCAAGCAGACGGCACGAAGGGGCTGTCGAAGGCCGAGGCCGCGGAACGACTTGCCGCCCATGGACCCAACGTCCTCGAGGTCCGGCGACGGCGCGCCGTCTTCTTCCAGTTGCTCTCGCGGTTCAAGAACCCGCTCGTGATCCTCCTACTCGCCGCCAGCGGGCTCGAAGCTGCCACGGGAGACTTCGGCAGCGCGGTGATCGTCATCCTCATGGTGGCGTTCAGCGTCACGCTCGACTTCGTACAGGAGCACCGCGCCGGTCGCGCGGCCGACAGCCTGCGGAAGGCTGCGAGTGTGCGTACGTCGGTCGTACGAGACGGTGAGCCACAAGAGATTCCCTCAGAGCAGGTCGTCCCGGGCGACGTGGTTCTCCTCGCCGCCGGAGATCTGGTTCCCGCGGACGGGACGCTGCTCGAAGCGCGCGACCTCTTCCTCAACCAGGCGCTATTGACCGGCGAGCCCTACCCCGTGGAGAAGAAGAGCCCCGGGCCCAGAGGGGCCCCCGGGGATCTCGGGGCGAATGTCGGAACCGTCTTCATGGGGACCTCGGTCGTGAGCGGCAGCGGCAGGGTGGTCATCACCAAGACCGGGTCCTCGACGTCGCTCGGGCAGATCGGTCGGTCGCTCGCCAGGCGGCCGCCGCCGAGGGCGTTCGAGATCGGCACGCGCAACTTCGGCCTCCTCATCCTGCGACTTACGCTCCTCCTGGTTGCGTTCGTCCTCCTCGTGAACCTGGTCCGCGACCGCACGTGGCTGGAGTCGTTCCTGTTCGCCATCGCGCTCGCGGTCGGTCTCACACCGGAGCTCCTCCCCATGGTGGTCTCCGTGACCCTGGCGCGCGGAGCGCTGCGCATGTCGAGGAAGATGGTGCTCGTCAAGCGACTCGCGGCCATTCACGACCTCGGGAGCATGGACGTCTTGTGTACCGACAAGACCGGGACGCTCACCGAGGCGCGGATTCAACTCGACCAGCATCTCGACCCGGACGGCCGAGACAGCGCACGCGTGCTCGAACTCGCCTACCTGAACAGTCACTTCGAGTCGGGACTGAAGAGTCCCCTCGACGCGGCCATCCTGCGCCACGAGGAGGTCGATGTCCGGGGTTGGGAGAAGATCGACGAGGTGCCCTTCGACTTCGAGCGAAGAAGGATCTCGGTCCTGATCCACAAGGGAGACACGCGGCTGCTCATCGTGAAGGGCGCGTTCGAGGACATCCTGGGCCTGTCGAAACACTACGAGGCGAACGGCCCGGCCGAGATTCGCCCGCTTGACGACGATGCGAGGCGCGTGATGGTCCAGCGCTTCGAGGCGCTCGGGCGTGGGGGTCACCGCGTGCTTGGCGTCGCCTGGAAGGCCGAAGCGCCGGACCGCCAGCACGTCGTCCTCGACGACGAGACGGAGCTCGTCCTTGCGGGCTTCGCCGCGTTCGAGGACCCTCCAAAGGAGAGCGCCGGCCAGGTGATGCGCGCGCTCGCCGAGGCGGGGGTGAGCGTCGTGATCGCGACGGGCGACAACGAACTTGTGGCCAAGCACGTCTGCGAGCAGGTCGGCGTGCCCGTGCGGGGCGTTTTGACCGGCGCCGACCTCGCTGAACTCGATGACCACGCCCTGGAAGCTCGTGTCGAGAGCGTGAACCTCTTCTGCCGTGTGACGCCGGCGCAGAAGAATCGGGTCATTCTCGCGCTCAAGAGGCGCCGCCATGTCGTGGGCTTTCTCGGCGATGGCATCAACGACGCCCCGTCGCTACACGCGGCCGACGTCGGCATCTCGGTGGACAACGCGGTCGACGTGGCGAAGGAGGCGGCTGACATCATCCTGCTCGAACGCGACCTCGGGGTGATCAAGGACGGGATCGTCGAGGGGCGGCGCACGCTCGGCAACATCGTCAAGTACATCCTGATGGGCACGAGTTCCAACTTCGGCAACATGTTCAGCATGGCGGGTGCGTCGGTGTTTCTTCCGTTCCTCCCGATGCGGCCGATGCAGATCCTCGTGAACAACTTCCTCTACGACTTATCGGAGGTCCCGATTCCTACGGATGAGGTCGACCCGGCGTTTACCGCGCGCCCGCACCGCTGGGACATCGGGTTCATCCGCCGCTTCATGATGGTCATTGGGCCGGTCAGCTCGGTCTTCGACTTCGCGATGTTCTTCCTGCTGTTGCACCTGTTCGCCGGGGACGAGCGACTCTTTCAAACGGGTTGGTTCGTCGAGTCCCTGGCAACGCAGGTTCTCGTCATCTTCATCATCCGCTCGCAGGGCAATCCTCTTCGCTCGCGCCCGAGCCGGCCGCTCGTGCTCACCTCGCTCGCCGTGGTGGCGACGGCGATTCTCCTGCCGTTCACACCCGTTGCGGCAAGCCTTGGCTTCGCGCCGCTACCGTTGGTGTTCTTCGCGGTGCTCTTGCCGATCGTCGCCGTGTATCTCCTGTCCGTGGAGTTCGTGAAGGGCTGGTTCTTCCGCCGCTATTCGCTGGGGTAGTTGGCCGCGACGGTCGTCGGCCCCACCGGCGTCGGCGAGCCCCACCTCGCCCAGGCACTCCGGCACCGGGCCTGCCGCGCGGGATACACCGTCTTTGGTCGACCCAAGGGCGATCGCCGGAACGGCTCGAGAAGGCTCGTACGGAACGGCCCGATGAACCATCGCGGGGTTCGTCGGGCCGTCACGGATTCCGGTGCTCGAATTCGAGATGGCGTCAGTTCTTGACGATCGTGCCGCCGCTCGACATGTACGTCGCGGTCTTGTCACACCCGGTCACGCCGAAGGTCCAAGGACGCGTCCAGCCCCCAACCTCGAGCACGGTCACCTCGATCGACTCCTTCGGACAGGCCAGGTCGAACGACGCTCGCTCGCGGAGCGCCTGAAGGGCCTCCTCCGACGGGGCCTTCTTCGCCGCCGGTTTGGAACCGGTCGATGCGCACGCTCCCAACACGAGAACAGCTGCCAGAACCGCCAACTTCTTCATGTCGCGCCTCTCCGTGTGATTGAACCGAAACGGCAGCAGCTTAGCCGCTTCCCGCGACTTTGTTCGCGATTTCACGCAAGGGGGCCGTTCCCATTGGAAGCTGGGCCGGCCCGTCCGGTCGGCCGGATACAGGCGGGTCGACCGGGACAAACCGAGCCGGCCCAGGGCCTTGTGTAACCCTCGCCCGGTGAATGGGCTTCGGCCGGCATTACGCGCGGAGCAGCGCCGACCGGAGGACCGTCCCGTTTGGGCTGGGGCCTCGGCTCACGGTCATCGCATGTGACGACGACGGTGTGCTCGCACTTCGCCGGTTCTGGATGCCGCCTTCCTCAGCGCTCGACGCAGAGCACGTAGACGGACACGAGCGATACGCCGTGTGCTTTCGCACGGGGTTGGATGGTGTGGGTTCCGGAAATTCTGCCGGGGTAACTCCGGAAATTCTGGCCGGTTGAAGAGATGGGTCCGCAGCAGTCGGGTCGTCAAGGCCGAGGTGCCGGGTTCGCATCGAGGGCCCGTCGAGGCGTAGGTGCCGGCCTCGCTCGAGAACGCGGTCGACGATGGCGGCGGCGAGGTCGTCGTCGTGCAGCACGCGGCCCCAGGCGTCGAGGGACTTGTTGGTGGTGAAGATCATCGACCGTCGCTTGAGATGCCGCTCGTTGACGACGTGGAAGAGGAGGTTCGCCGCGTCGTCCCCGCAGGCGAGGTAGCCCACCTCGTCGACGACGAGAACATGGGGGCGCACGAATTCGCCGAGCGCTTCGCGAAGCCGTCCCTGTCTGCTGGCGACCGCCAGGTCCTCGATCAACGCGGCGGCGGTTGTGCAGCGGGCGTCGAAGCCGTTCTGGATGGCGCGGTAGGCGATGGCGACGGCGAGATGGGTCTTTCCCCGGCCGGACTTGCCGGAGAGGATGAGGCAGCGGCCGTCGGTGACGAAGTCCGGCGAAAGGCACGAGCCGATCAGGGGGAGGCGGACCGTCGACTGCAACGTGAAGTCGAAGTCGTCGATGGTCTTCAGGAACGGGAACCCTGCCCGGCGCGACACCTTCTGCAGCCGTGTCTGCTGCCGGTGGGCGATCTCCTCGAGAACCAGCGTGGTGAGGAAGTCCTCGTAGGCCCACTCCTCCTGCTCCGCACGCGCGCAGAGTTCACGCCAGAGACGCCGGGTGTTCGCGAGGTTCAGACGCTTCAAGAGGGCGTCGAGCGGGACGTCGGTGGTCATAGGGCGAGCTCTCCCTGCCGACCGGCCTGGCCACCGCTCGGCTCCCCGTTGTCAAGGCTTCCCTCGCGTTGCTCGGCGCTGCACGGCCCTGACAACGGCCTCGCGGCGACCGGATGCAGGTGATGGGGCGGCAGCCGTTGTGCCGCCCGCGCTGAAGCAGGGTGTCTCAGGAAATGGCGCACGTACTCCGCGCCGAACGTCTGGCCGGCGACCGCGGATGCGAACGCATCCCGCATCGCGTCGGCGCCGTGATCCTGGAGGAGCCCGTGCAGCCGCTCGACCTCGGCGATCCACGTCCCCGGCCGGCGGTGGATCAGCTCGGTGAGGAACTCGAACGCGGCATCGCCGACGTCCAGCAGGTGCTGGCGCATCAGATAGCGTTTCCCGCGCTTTCCGGAAATCGAGGCCACCGCTTCGGCGCGGTGCTCCGGCAGGGTCGACTTGGCTCCCCGCTCGAAGAGACGCGGGTGAAGGGCGGAGTGACGAGCGACCACGATCCGGACTCGCTCGCGATAGAGGAAGAGCGTTCCGGAAATCCCGATGGCCTCCGGCGGCATCGAGTAGAGGTGCGTGTCGTGCAGGACGTACGCGGTCGGCCCGACGATCACCGGGATCCGCAACGCGAGGTTCTCCGGCGTGACCTTGAGCGGCCGAAGCCGACCGCGGTCCTCCACCATACGCACCGCCGGGACGATTCCGGTCGCACGCGAGGGCACCACCTCGTTCGCTTCGGTTCGCCAGGCGCCGAGCTGCCGGTGGAGGTCGGCCTCGTCGAGGAACCGCCGCTGCTTGAAGAACGACCCCTTTACCCAGCCGACCAGATTCTCGACCGAACCCTTCTGGTTCGGCCGGTGCGGCCAGCAGACCTCGACGCCGAGTCCGAGGTCGAGCGTCACCGCGGCGAAGGTCGGGTTCCACTCCGTGACCGTTCCGTCCTTCGCCCAGTGCAGCGCGATCGTCTTCGGGCGATCGAAGACGGCGACCAGCGGGATCCCGCCGAACGCGCAGAAGTGGTCGACGAGCGTCCGGATGAGCGTCTCCGCTTGCTCGTTTTCGACGATGGTCACCTCGACCCATCGCGAGTATTTGAGACGCGAGGCGAAGAAGTGGATGCGCTTCGTCGAGCCATCCATGAAGCGGACGTCGACGTGTCCGAAGTCGTGTTGCGAGAACTCCCCCGGCAACCCCTCGAAGCGCACGACCTGCCGGACGGGCTTCGGGCGCAGCTCCGCGACCAGCTGGTAGAGGGCGCTCTTCCCGCCGCCGTAGCCTTCGAGCCGAGCCCGCCGAAGGATCTCCAGCGACAGGACCCCGGGTTCCTCCGCGAGGATCTTCGTCACCAGTCCCCGGAACGCGGCCGCCTTCGATGGCCGACCGATCCCTCGCTTCTCCCCTGTGTTTCGCTTGAACTCCGTCACCGGCGGCTCGCCCTCGACACGACGAACCGTACGTTCCGACACGCCGGCGAGTTCCGCCACCTCTGCTTGGGAGTGGCCGGCGTTGCGCAGCACCTGGATCTCGTGCCGCTTCATCATGTCGAGCATCCCTTCCCTCGCCCGGAGCGCGAACGTCCGCTCCTGGCGCCGCTCTTGGTGGCGGTGGTCCGCCCGGTGGAGGGCGCTACCCCCCGTCGGGACCGGCCAGAAATTCCGGAAGGAATGCGGTCAGAGTTTTCGGAACCCGCA
>JAEZJH010000535.1 GCA_023436385.1 Pseudomonadota bacterium | reverse complement strand
CGTGGGAGCCGCCCGTGGCGACGCCCGGCGCGCGGGAGGTGCTGTCGGGCGAGCGGGCGCTCGTTCCTGCCCCCGCCCCGATTCCCTGGGAACGCTGGGTCCTCTGGGCGGTCCTGGCCGGCGGCGCGGGGCTGGTGGTCCTCCTGGCGACGCGCCTGCTACGGCCCGGGGCCCGACCGCCCCGGGGAGCGTGATCCCGGCCGCCCCGCATCTCGCTCCCTCGCCCCGCATCCATCGGGGGACGGAGGCCGACGATGCAGGAACGGAATGGGGGAGGACTGACGCGCCGGAAGGTGCTCGCCGGGCTGGCGGGAGCCGCGGGCCTCGCCGCGGTGCCGGCGGCGGGCAAGCTCCCCGGCGGGACGGAGAAGGGTCGGACGGGCGAGGACGAGGGACGGCTCGCGGCCGCGGCTCGCCAGCCGGTGGCCTTCCTGCCGCACGGAGGCGGACCCTGGCCCTTCGTGGAGGTCGGGTTCGGCGAGCGATCGGAACTCGACGCCCTCGCCAGCTACCTGCGCTCGGTCGGGGCCCTGCCGCGGACGCCGCCCAAGGCGCTCCTGGTCGTCTCCGCCCACTGGGAAGAGCGGGTGCCCACGGTGATGACCTCCCCGCGGCCGCCGATGCTCTACGACTACTACGGCTTTCCGCCCGAGTCGTACCGGCTCACCTGGCCCGCCCCCGGCGATCCGGCGCTGGCGACGCGGGTGCGGGAGCTCCTCGAGGGCGCGGGCTTCGCCAGCGCGGAGGATCCGCACCGCGGCTTCGACCACGGCACCTTCGTGCCGCTCAAGCTCGCCTACCCCGCGGCCGACGTCCCCACGGTGCAGCTCTCCCTGGTGCGCGGCCTTGACCCGGCCGATCACCTGGCGATCGGAAGGGCCCTGGCGCCGCTCCGGAACGAGGGCGTGTTCGTGATCGGGAGCGGGATGACCTTCCACGATCTCCGGGCGTTCGGCCCGGGCTCGGCGCCGGTGGCGGAGACCTTCGACGCCTGGCTCCGGGAGACCGGGGTGGCCGATCCCGCGGAGCGGGACCGGCGCCTCCTCCGCTGGTTCGACGCACCGGCCGCGCGCCGGGCCCACCCGCGGGAGGAGCACCTCCTCCCGCTGATGGTGATCGCCGGCGCCGCGGGCGACGACCGGGGAACGGTCGCGTACAACGGGACCTTCGCCGGCCTACGGCTCTCCGCCTACCACTTCGGATAGCCGTCAGGCGAGGTTGTGGAACACCCGCTGGACGTCGTCGTCCTGCTCGATCCGGTCCACCAGGGCGAGCACCTCGGTGACCTGGTCCTCGGGGAGCTCCACCATCGTCTGGGCCAGGTACTCCGACTCGGAGGAGACCGCGGTGATCCCCTTCGACTCGAGCGCGTTCTGCAGGTGGCCGAAGTCGGTGAAGTTGCAGCGAAGGATGACCAGCGGCTCGCCCTTCTCGCCCTTGCCCTGCTCGATCTCCTCGAGGCCGAAGTCGATCAGCTCGAGCTCCAGCTCGTCGAGGGGCGGAAGGCCCTCGGGGTTGAGCCGGAACACGCCGACCCGGCGGAACATGAACGCGACGCTGCCGCTGTTGCCGAGGTTGCCGCCGCCCTTGGTGAAGTACGAGCGGACGTTGGCCACGGTGCGGGTGGGGTTGTCGGTCGCCGTCTCCACCAGGATCGGCACGCCGTGGGGGCCGTAGCCCTCGTACAGCACGATCTCGTAGTTCTCGCCGCCCTGACCGGACGCCTTCTTGATGGCGTTCTCGACCTTGTCCTTGGGCATGTTGGCGGCCCGGGCGTTCTGGATCGCCCGGCGCAACATCGGGTTGGATTCGGGGTCGGGGCCGCTGGCCTTGACCGCGATCGTGATCTCTTTCGAGCACCGGGTGAAGGCTTTCGCCATCTTGTCCCAGCGGGCGAACATCGTCGCCTTGCGAGTCTCGAAGATTCTTCCCATGCGCTACTCCGGGCGTGAGGCCGGCACGTTCTAACACAACGCCGATCGGGCGGCGGCTCCGTCGTTCGGGAAGGGGCGATCGCCGGCCCGCCTCCCCTTCACCTCGGCTGCTCCGGGGAGCCCTGCCCCGCTTCCCCTCCGGCGACGGGAACCGCCGCGCGCCGCGAGGGGATCCGGGCGAGGTAGATCCCGCCGGCGACGCAGACCACCGCCATCGCCGCCAACGCGTACACGGGTGGCTTGACCACCAGGCCCACGTAGCCGAGGCTGGCCGCCATCGACCCCAGGGCCACCGCCTTCACCCAGCGAGGGATCGTCCGCTCCGCCTGCCAGCGGCGGAGGGACGGACCGAACACCGGGTGCCGGTACAGCCAGTGGTAGAAACGATCCGAGCTCCGGGAGAATGCCCAGAGGGCGAGGAGCATCAGCGGGGTGGTCGGAAGGATCGGCAGGAAGGCGCCGAGCAGGCCCAGTCCGAAGAAGAGCCAGCCGAGCCCGAAGTAGATCCAGCGCCCGCGCCGCGGCCGGGCCCGCGACGGCTCCGCCGCCGGGCGGTGCTCCGGGCCCTCCGGCGTCGCGGCGATCCCCTCCTCCGACTCGACCTTCCGTCCCTTCACGCGGGCTCCCCGGGGCCGCCTCGTCCGGCCCTCGCTTTGGCGGGGAGAACCATAGCCGAGGCCGGTGCCTTTCCGGCAAGCGTCGACGTCCGGCGGCGGTGGCGCGAGCCCGGCCCCGCCCCCGGGGTCCCGCCGGGCCGACCGCGGTTCTGGGACCCGAGCGCTCATAGGAGCCGGCGGTAGCGGAGAAACAGGAACACCGCGAGCCCCACCAGGCCGAGGAAGACCACCAACGCCACGAACCAGAGCGGGCTCGCCGCGCCCGCCACGTTCCCGCCCCTGGTGCCGATGTTCGAGCCGAAGAGGCCGGTGATCAGCGAGAGCGGGAGGAGGATCGTCGAGACCACCGTGAGCACCAGGATCCGGCGGTTGATCTGCTCGGAGGTCCGATGGGCGAGGGAATCCTGCAGCGCCCGCGCGTGGTCGACGATGGCGTCGACCTCCTTCATCATCGTCCCGAAGAAGTCGACGGCGGTGTGCCAGCGGCGTTCGCCGTCGGGGGCCTCGAGCCAGGGCAGCTCGAGGCCGCGGAGGCGGAGGAGCAGATCCCCGTGGGGATCGACGTAGCGCTCGTAGCCCAGGGCGTGCCGCCGAAGCCGCGCGAACCGCTCCATCGGGAACTCGGCCCCCTCCTCGAGGGCGGCGTCGAGGTCGCCCAGGGCCACGCGCAGCGGGACCACCGCCTCGCTCATCCGCAGCGCCGTCAGCTCGACCTGCGCCAGGAGGATCTCGCCGATCGTCCGGGGTCCCCTCCCCTGGGCGAGCCGACGCTTCAGCTCGGCGAACTCGGGGATCTCCCGCAGGCACATCGAGATTGCCCGTCCCGGCTCGAACCAGAGCCGGAGGAGCACGAAGACGCCGGAGGCGACGCTCCGCTCCGGATCGGGCACCCGCATGTACACGAGCAGCCGTTCGGGGTGGGGCTCCACCACCCGCGGCCAGGCGCTCTGGCGGAGGAACCGCTCGCCGTCCTCCCGCCCCAGGCCGGCCTCTCCCAGGAGCCAGGCCCGGGCGGCCTGGTCGCCCTCGTCGAGGTCGATCCAGACCGGGCCCTCCCGGCCCCGGGGCCCGGCGAGCGCGTCCCGATCGAGCGCGTGCCCGCCCCCGCGGCCATCCAGGAGCCAGGCCGACGGAGGGGGATCCAGCGGCGCGGTCATCGGCCCTCCCGCCCGGAACGCCCCCGAGGAGCCGCCGGCCACGGAGGGAGGTCGAACGGGAAACGGCCCCGTTTTCCGGGAGAGGAGATCATCGGGAACACGATCGTGCGTCCCGCCGCAGGCCGCAGCCCGCTCCGCACCTCCGTGGGGTCCGCGGCCGGCAAGCCGGCTTTCGGCCGGTCGGTCGGGACGGAGCCGTGGTACGGTGCGGCTTTCGGGGAGCACCGGCGGGCGCCGGCGGCGGCGGGGAGTGGCCATGCTGGCCACGAAGAGCGCACGCGAGGAGCCCGGATCACGAGGGATGGAATGGAGAGGACGATCGTCGTCACCCGGCAGGACATGGAACGGCTTCGCGCCCTGATCGACGGCGTGGCCTCGGAGCGCAACCGGGAGGCGGCCGAGGCCCTGGAGTCCGAGCTCGCGCACGCGCGGCTCGTCGAGCCGGACCAGATCCCCCACGACGTCGTGACGATGAACTCGCAGGTCCGGTTCGTCGACGAGAACACCGGGGTCGAGCGGCAGATCACCCTGGTGTACCCGCGGGACGCCGCGCCGGAGCAGGGCAAGGTCTCCGTCCTCGCGCCGGTGGGCGCGGCGTTGATCGGCCTCCGGACCGGCGACACCATCGATTGGCCCTTGCCAGGCGGCCGGGCGAAGCGCCTCCGGATCGTCGAGGTGATGTGGCAGCCCGAGGCGGCCGGACGGCACGACCTCTAGGAGGAGGCGCGCGTGAGCGACGGGAAGATCCAGGACCAGGGGCCGAATCCCTTCGTCGTCGACATCGAGAAGGCGACGCTGGAGAACGGGAACTACCGGACCACGGTCTGGACGGGGAAGTACCTCCAGATGACGCTGATGAGCATCGAGCCCGGACACGACATCGGCCTCGAGGTCCATCACGATCACGACCAGTTCCTGCGGGTCGAGTCCGGCAAGGCCCGGGTGCAGATGGGCCCGGCGAAGGACAACCTCTCCTTCGACCGGGAGGTCGGCGACGACTGGGTGATCCTGGTCCCCGCCGGCTCGTGGCACAACGTCACCAACATCGGCGACGGACCGCTCAAGGTCTACTCGCTGTATGGCCCGCCCGAGCACGCCCACGGCACGGTGCACGCCACCAAGGCGGAAGCGGACGCTGCCGAGCACTGAGACGCGGGTTCGAAACCCGACGAGAATTTCACGATTCCGCGCCTCCGGGGGCTCTCCCGCGGAGGCGCGGCGCTATGGTGCCGGGGACGGAGTCACGGACTCCGGCACCGCTCACACACAAGGAGACCACATGCCGACTCGCCAGGCACATGCCCGCTGGGAAGGAAACCTCAAGGAAGGCAAAGGCAACATCGCCTTCGGCGGCTACCAGGGAACGTACTCGTTCGCCTCGCGCTTCGAGGACGGCGCCGGCACCAACCCCGAGGAGCTCCTCGGCGCCGCCCACGCCGGCTGCTTCTCGATGGCCCTGTCGCTGATGCTCGACCAGGCGGGCCACAAGCCGGAGTCGGTGGAGACCACCGCCCGGGTGACGATCGCGCCGCAGCCCGGCGGCGGCTTCGCGATCACCAAGAGCCACCTCGTCTGCCAGGCGAAGGTCCCCGGCCTCGACGCCGCCGGCTTCGCCAAGCTCGCGGAGGCGGCCAAGGCAGGCTGCCCCGTCTCCCGGGCGCTGGGCGGCCTGGAGATCACGCTCGACGCCAAGCTGATCTGACGTACGGCGCACGCGGCGCACGCCGGTTCCCGGG
>JAEZJH010000524.1 GCA_023436385.1 Pseudomonadota bacterium | reverse complement strand
GCGAAGTAGGTGAGCGCCACCGGGATGACGATCTCCTCGGCGGCGAGCATCACGTTGAGCGTCACCACGCCCATCGACGGCGGCGCATCGATCACCAGGTAGTCGTAGCCGGCGAGATCGGCGAGCTTCCGCTGGCGCCGCCGCTCGCGGTCGGCCGCACCGGCGATCCGCTCCGGGAAGTCGGCGAGGTCCTTGTTGGCGGGCAGGAGGTCCAGGTTGGGGACGCCGGTCCGCACCACCACGTCGTTGACCTGCACCCCGTCGCCGACCAGGAGATCGGCGACGTTGGGGCGGAGGCCCCGGACGTCGACGCCCAGGCTCTTCCCGGCGTGGCCCTGGGTGTCGAGGTCGGCGAGGAGCACCCGGGCGTTGCGCTCCTTGGCCAGCCACGCGGCCACGTTGACCGCCAGCGTGGTCTTGCCGGTGCCGCCCTTCTCGTTGATGAACGCGATGCGACGCACGCCGCCCCCCTTCGCGACTAGGCGCGCGGAGTGGCGTCCGGGCCCTCGACCCGCGACAGCCGCTCCTCGAGCTCGGCGATCGTCCGCTCGAGCTCCTCGAGCTTGCGCTCGACCGTCTCGACGTCGGCCGTGGTGGGAAGGTTCATCGTGGAGAGCGCCGCCCGGAGGCTCTTGTCGAGCGTCCCCTTGGCGGCGAGAGTCCGGGAGACGATCGCCTGGACCGCCCCGACGAACCGTTCGTTGGACAGGAGCTGGCCGGCGAGGCGGCCGATCCCGGCCTCCCCCGCTTCGACCATCTTCCGCATCGAGATCTGCCCCAGTGCCATGGCTCCCTCCCGCGCCCGGGCGGAAGATCCCCTGCCCGCCGTCGCTCTGTCAACCGGGCGGGCGGGCGACGCGTTGATTTCGGTCGGAGCGCCCACTACCTTCCATCGCCGAATGTCGATCCTCGGCCGCAGGCTCCTCGTCGTCTCTGGCAAGGGAGGCGTCGGCAGGTCCACCCTGGCGGCGGCCCTGGCGCTGGCGGCGTCCGCCCGCGGGAAGCGGGTCCTTCTCTGCGAGGTCAACACCAAGGAGCGCATCCCGGCGCTGCTCGGCGCCCGGCCCCCGGCGGACACGGAGATCGGTCCGGTCGGCCCGGGGCTCGACGCGGTGATGGTGCGGCCCCCCGCGGCGATGCGGGAGTACGCGCTGATGCAGCTCCGTTTCCGGGCCCTCTACAGCGCCGTGTTCGAGAACCGGTTCGTCGCCCGCTTCCTCCGCTTCATTCCCTCGCTGGCGGAGCTGGTGATGCTGGGGAAGGTCCTCCATCACGTGCGGGAGCGGCGCTGGGATCTGGTGATCCTCGACGGTCCGGCCACCGGTCACGGGATCTCCTTCCTGCGGGTGCCGTCGGTGATGCTCGAGACCATCCCCCCGGGGCCGATGCGGAACGACGTCCGGTGGATGCACGAGCTGCTCGTCGACCCGGCGATCACCGCGGTGAACTTCGTCGCCCTCCCCGAGGAGCTGCCGGCCAACGAGACCGTGGAGCTGTGGCGGGCGACCCGCGACGTCCTGGGGATGCCCGGGGGGCTGGTCTTCCTCAACCGCTGCTTCGACCGCCGCTTCTCCGGAGAGGAGCGGCGGCTGCTCGCCGGCCCCCACGCCGACATCGTCCTGGAAGCGGCGATCCGGGCCGCCCGCACCCACTCGCTCCGGGCCGATCGCACGGAGCACTACCGCGGTCGCCTGGAGCGCGAGGTGCCGCTCCCGCTCGTGCCCGTCCCCTTCTTTCCTCCGGAGGGCGACTTCGGGAAGCAGGACGTGGAGCGGGTGGCGCAGGCGATCGCCCCGGCGGTGGCCTCGTGATCTCCCTCGACGAGGCGCTGGCGACGCGCCGGGTGATCGTCTGCGTCGGCTCGGGCGGCGTCGGCAAGACCACCCTCGCCGCCTCCCTGGCGCTCCGGGCCGCGGTCGCCGGGCGGAAGGTGATCGTCTGCACCATCGATCCGGCAAAGCGCCTCGCCAATGCCCTCGGCCTCCCGGAGCTGGGGAACGTCGAGACCCGGATCGAACCGGCGCGCCTCGAGGCCGCCGGCCTCCGGCCCCGCGGCGAGCTCTGGGCGCTGATGCTCGATCTCAAGCGCAGCTGGGACGACTTCATCACCTCCGCCCTCCCGCCGGAGAAGGCGGCGGCGGTGCTCGAGAACCGCTTCTACCGCACGCTCTCCTCCGCGCTGGCCGGCTCGCAGGAGTACATCGCGATGGAGAAGCTCCACGAGTTGGCCTCCCGCGGCACCTGGGATCTGGTCATCCTCGACACCCCGCCCACGGCCCACGCCCTCGACTTCCTCGACGCGCCGAACCGGATCCTCGACTTCCTCGGGGGCGACGCGGCGAGGGTCCTCCTCGGGCCGGCGCTGGCGGCCGGCCGGGTCGGCCTGCGCTTCTTCCACCTGGGCGGCTCCTTCGTGGCCCGGACCCTCTCGAAGCTCACCGGAACGGAGCTCTTGGAGCAGCTGGCCGGCTTCCTGATCGAGATCTCCGGGAGCTACGAGGTCTTCAAGGAACGGGCGGCGAAGGTGAAGGCGCTCCTCGCCTCCGACCAGGCGGCCTTCGTGCTGGTCACCTCGGCCCAGGCCTTCACCGTCGACGAGGCGATCTACTTCCACGGGCTCCTCGTCGAGGAGGGCATGCCGATCGCCGCGGTGGTGGCGAACCGGGTGCACGAGGATCCCCTCGACGGCCTGCCGACGCCCACGCCCGAGGTCCTCGCCGACGCCCTCCTCCGCGAGGGCGTCGCCGACGGCGGCAGCCCGCCGCTCTCCGTCCGGCTCGCCCACACCGCGGCGGAGGGCCGGGCCCTGGCCGAACTCGACGAGCGCCACCTCGCCCGCCTGGCCGCCTCGACGGGCCCGACTCCCCAGCGGAGAGTGCCTCGCTTCGACCTCGACGTGTATGATCTGGCCGGCCTCTGGAAGATCGCCGGCCACCTGGAGGGCTAGGGTTCGATGTCCGCACGCGTCCACGCCTTCGAAGTCGAGACCTCCATGACCCTGGAGCTGGTCGAGGTCACCGACCGGGTCCGGGCGGCGCTGGCGGCGTCCGGCGCCAAGAGCGGAGCGGCGATCGTGTATTGCCCCCACACCACCGCGGCGATCACCGTGCAGGAGAACGCCGATCCCGACGTGAAGCACGACCTCCTCTTCGCCCTCGATCGCCTCGTCCCCCGCACCCTGCCCTTCCGCCACGCGGAGGGGAACTCGCCCGCCCACGTGAAGTCGGCGCTCCTGGGCAGCTCGGCCACCGTCCTCGTCGACGGCGGGAAGCTCCTCCTCGGCACCTGGCAGGGGATCTTCCTGGCGGAGCTCGACGGACCCCGCCGCCGCACGGTGCAAGTCCGGATCCTCGCCGACGACTAGGTAGGAGCGCCTCGTTCTCCGATGCTTCGTCCCACGCCGCTGTTCGCCGCCCTCCTCGTCGCCGCCCTCGCCGGAGGCTGCGCCACCACCCGCCCCCGCGGCTTGACCATGGACGAGACCGTGGTCGAGGTCGACCGGGAGGACCTCGAGCTCTCGAAGCTGAACGACGAGGAGCTGTTCGCCTGCGGGGCCGCGGCCTACCAGGCCGGCCGGTATCCGCGGGCGGTCAAGTGCTTCACCCGCCTCGCCGACCTCTTCCCGGAGAGCCCCAGGGCCTGGAACGCCGCCTACAACGCCGGCGTCGCCTACGAGGCCCAGGGCGACTACGCCAACGCCGCCCTCCGCTACGAGGCGACGATGGATCCGGATCGCGGCACCGGCGACCGGCTCGACGCCGCCTGGCGGGCGGCCACCGCGCGCTACCACCTCCAGGACTACCCGGCGGCGATCGCGCTCCTCGAGCGGATCGTCTCTCGCGGCGACCTCGACACCGCGAACCGCATCCGCGCCCTCGCGCACCTGGGCGTCTGCCGTCTCGAGAACGGCGAGACGGGACTGGCGGAGGCCCGGCTCCGGGAGGCGCTGCAGCTCTACCGCGAGCGGCAGGGGCTCGAGCGGCTCGAGGACTACTATCCCGGCCAGGCGCAGTTCTTCCTCGGCGAGATCTACCGGCTCCACTTCGAGGCGGTGAAGATCGCGGCGGTCGAGGACCTCTCCAAGCTGGGCGAGGACCTCGAGTACAAGGCGCAGCTCCTCCTCTCCGCCCAGGGCCACTACCTGCGGGCGATCCGCCTGGGCAACGCCCACTGGGGCATCGCCGCCGGGCAGCGGGTGGGCGGCCTCTACGAGGGGCTCTACCACGAGATGACCACCGCGCCGGTGCCGGAGGGCTTCGACGAGGAGCAGGCGGCGCTCTACCGCGGGATGCTCCGGCGGAAGGTGCGGGTGCTGGTGCAGAAGGCGATCTCGATCTACGAGCGCACCCTCGCCACCGCGGAGCGGATCGGGGTCGAGGGGATGTTTCGGGAGCGGACCCGGGAGAGCCTCGACCGGATGAAGCAGGTGCTCCTCGTCGACGCCGCCGCCGACGAGGCGGAGGGGATCACCGAGGAGGATCTCGGCCCGGCGCCGGCGGGCCCGGCCATGCCGGAGGACGAGGAGCCGCCGCCGGTGACGCCGCGGACGGGCGGCCTGGCGCCGCGGGAGGCCCGGCGATGACCGAGCGGCTCCTCGGGCTCGACCTGGGTACGAAGACGATCGGCGTGGCCGCCTCCGACGAGCTGGGCTGGGCCCACCCGGTGACCACGGTGCGGCGGAAGAGCCTGGCCCACGATCTCGAGCAGCTCCGGCAGATCGTCCGGAAGCGGGAGATCGAGGGGATCGTCCTCGGGCTCCCGCTCAACATGGACGGGACCGAGGGCGCCCGGGCCAAGGCGAGCCGGACCTTCGCGGCGACGCTGGAGCGGGAGCTGGGGCTGCCGGTGAAGCTCTGGGACGAGCGGCTCACCACCTTCGAGGCGGAGCTGTCCCTGCGGGAGGCCGAGGTCTCCGCGAAGAAGCGGCGGGAGATCATCGACATGGCGGCGGCGCAGGTGATCCTCCGGTCGTACCTCGAGGCGACGCCGGAGGCCCGCGGCGAGTAGCGTCGCGGTTCACGGGTCGCGCTTCACGCGTCGTGCTTTACGCCTCGCCGCGGCCGGGCCAGGATGGCGGCCCATGGCGCCCGCCCTCGAACTGGTCGACGTGGTGAAGGACTACCCGGCGCCCCGCCGCCTCCGGGAGCTGCTCGCCGCGCCGTTCCGGCGGAAGCGAAAGCGGGCCCTCGACGGCGTCTCGTTCGCGGTCGAGCCCGGGGAGGTGGTGGCGCTCCTCGGCCCCAACGGCTCCGGGAAGACCACCTGCGTGAAGCTCCTCGCCGGCCTGGTGCGGCCCACCGCCGGCGCGGCGCTGGTGGGGGGCATCGACGCCGCGGCGGATCCGCTGCGGGCCCAGGCGGGCCTGGGCTACGTCACCGGCGACGAGCGGAGCTTCTACTGGCGCCTCGACTTCCGGGAGAACCTCCGGTTCTTCGCGGCGCTCCAGGGGCTCCACGGGCGGGAGGGGCTCGCGCGGATCGACGAGCTCGCGGAGCTCCTCGACCTCCGGGGCCTGGCGCGAAAGCCCTTCCGCACCCTCTCCTCCGGGCAGCGGGCCCGGGTGGCCATCGCCCGGGGGCTCCTCCACCGCCCGCAGGCGCTCCTCCTCGACGAGGTGACGAGGACCCTCGATCCCGGGGCGGCGGAGCGGCTCCGGCGCCTGGTGGTGGAGGAGCTCGCCGGCCGGGACCGCATGGGCGTGCTCCTCACCACCCACGACCTCCACGAGGCCCGGGCCATGGCGAGCCGGGTGGTGCTCCTGGTGGACGGCCGGGTCCGGGCCCGGGGCCGGTGGGCGGAGGTCGACGGGGCCATCGACCGGACCTTCTTCGCGGAGGGGGCGTGAACGGGATTCGCCTCGCCCTCGCCTTCCTCCGGCGGGATCTCGCCATCGAGCTCTCCTACCGGGCGAACCTCGCCTTCGGCCTCGTGGGCGGGTTCGCCATGCTGATGGTCTTCTATTTCGTGGGCGCCAC
>JAEZJH010000490.1 GCA_023436385.1 Pseudomonadota bacterium | reverse complement strand
GGCCCACGTGGCGTTCGCGGATCCGACCTGCGCCGACCTCCGGGAGGTGCTGGCGGGGGCGGCGGCGGACGCGCAGGCGCCGGGGGTCCACCGGGGCGGGACGCTGGTGGTGATGGAGGGGCCGGCGTTCTCCACCCGCGCCGAGTCGAACCTCCACCGCTCCTGGGGCGCCAGCCTGATCGGCATGACCATGCTCCCCGAGGCGAAGCTCGCCCGGGAGGCCGAGCTCTGCTACGCCACCGTCGCCCTGGTCACCGACTTCGACTGCTGGCACGAGGTCCACGACGATGTCTGCGCCCAGGGCGTGCTCGAGGTGATGCGGGGCAACACCGAGGTCGCCCGCCGCACCGCCGCCCTCGCCGTGGAGCGCCTCGCCCTCGCGCCGCGGACCTGCGGCTGCGGCAACGCCCTCGCCGGCGCGATCTTCACCGCCGGCGACGCCATTCCCCCGTCGGCCCGGAAGCGCCTCGCGCTCCTCGTCGATCGCCACCTTCCCCCGCCGCCGGCGAAGAGCGTGAAGCGCCGCGCCGCGGGCCACCGCCAGAAGGCCCCCGCCCGGACCGCCGCCCAGGCGCCCGCGCGGAAGGCCCGCAGAGGTTCGTGATGTCCGTGCTCGTGGTGGGCTCGATCGCCCTCGATTCGGTGGAGACGCCCTTCGGTCGCCGTGACGACGCCCTGGGCGGCTCGGCCACCTTCTTCTCCACCGCCGCCTCCTTCTTCGGGCCGGTCTCGCTGATCGGCGCGGTGGGCGAGGACTTTCCCGAGGAGCACGTCCGGTTCCTCGAGAGCCGCGGCATCGACCTCCAGGGCCTCCAGCGCAGCCCGGGGAAGACCTTCCGCTGGAAGGGCCGGTACGAGTTCGATCTGCAGGAGGCCCACACCCTCGACACCCAGCTCAACGTCTTCGGCCAGTTCCGCCCGACGCTCCCCGAGCCGCTGCGGCGGCCGGAGCTGCTCTTCCTGGGCAACATCCACCCCGAGCTCCAGTCCCTGGTCCTCGACCAGATCGCCGTGCGGCCGAAGCTGACGGCGATGGACACGATGAACTTCTGGATCTCCGGGAGCCGGGAGGCCCTGCTCCGGACCCTCTCCCGCGTCGACATGCTCTTCGTCAACGACGCGGAGGTCCGGCAGCTCTCCGGCGAGCACAACGTCTACAAGGCCGCCCGGGCGGTCCTGGGGATGGGGCCGAAGCGCGTGGTGGTGAAGCGGGGCGAGTACGGCGCGCTCCTCTTCGACGGCGATCGGGTCTTCGCCGCCCCGGCGTATCCCCTCGAGGACGTCTTCGATCCCACCGGCGCGGGCGACTCCTTCGCCGGCGGCTTCATGGGCTTCCTCGGGCGCCACGGCAACGGCAGCGTCGAGGCGCTCCGGCAGGCCTGCATCGCCGGCGCGACGATCGCCAGCTTCTGCGTGGAACGGTTCTCGCTCGACCGGTTCCGCGATCTGGCGCCGGCGGAGATCGAGGCCCGCTTGGGCGAGTTCCAGGCCCTCACCCGGTTCGAGAGGATCGCCGTCCTGTAGGAGTCCCGGCGGCGAAGCGCATCCCATGCGACTGGCCCTGATCTCCGACGTCCATTCGAACCTCGAGGCGCTCCTTGCCGTCCGCGAGGAGCTGCGCCACCTCCGCGTCGACCGGGTCTGCTGCCTGGGAGACGTGGTCGGCTACGGCGCCTCGCCGAACGAATGCACGGCGGCGGTCCGGGAGCTGTGCGAGGTGACCATCCTCGGGAACCACGACGCCGCGGTCGCCGGCCGGATGGAGTACGGGTTCTATTACGAGGCCGCCCGCCACGCCCTCGACTGGACCGCCGCGCGAATCGATCCCGCGCAGCGGACCTGGCTCGCCGGACTCCCCTTCGTCCACCGGGAGGGCGACGCGTACGGCCTCTGCCACGGCTCGCCCCTCGAGCCGGAGGCCTACGAGTACGTCTACGAGCCCGAGCACGCGGAGGCGCTGATCCCGCTCGCCGCCGCTCTCCCCGAGGTGACCTTCGTCGGCCACTCGCACCTGTGCCGGGGGTACGCCCTCGCCGGCGGCGAGGTCCACGACGTCCTCGCGCCCCGGATCCCGGTGAAGCGGGGCGTCCGCTACCTGGTTTCGGTGGGATCCGTGGGCCAGCCCCGCGACGGCGATTCCCGCGCCTGCTTCGCGGTCTACGACACCGACGCCCGGGAGATCGTCTTCCACCGGGTCTCGTACGACGTCCAGGCCTCCGCCCGGAAGATCTTCGAAGCCGACCTCGCCCTCTACTTCGGCGAGCGCCTCTTCCGCGGCCTCTAACCGATCACCGCCAGCGCCCCGGCGAGCCGGAGGCCGACGATCGCTCCCTCGCGATCGGCGACCACCAGGATCCCCTTCGGGCTCCCGAGCACGTGGTCCGCCGCCGGCAGCTCTGCGGCGAGGCCGGTGGTGGGGACGGGCCGGCCCAGGGCGGCGTCGAGGAGGGCCAGCCGCTCGCCGGGGAGGGCCACCATCCCCCGGCAGATCACCGGCGGGCCGCCGGGAGCGGCGCCCGCGGTCCACCGCCGCCTCCCACCCTCGATCCGGCAGACCTCCTCCTGCCCCCGGGCGTAGAGGGCGCCGCCGGCGGCGGCCAGCGACGGGGCCTTCCCGGCGAGGCCGGCGATCTGCCAGCGGATCGCGCCGTCGGTCCCCAGCTCCAGCACCTCGCCGCCGCCGACTCCGGCTCCCGCCACCACCGCGCCGCCACGGAC
>JAEZJH010000117.1 GCA_023436385.1 Pseudomonadota bacterium | reverse complement strand
GAGCACCTCCTGCTCCTCCCCAACAAGCTCCGCTTCATGGCGGGGCGGGGCGGCTCCGCGGCGGAGCTGTTGCTGGCGGAGGCGATGTCTCGCTTTCCCGCCTGGTACACGCGGGGCGGGGTGCTCGGCGAGCTGATCGCGCAGACGGGGCTCCGGCCGGCGAAGGTGGGCGCCGAGCCGCTCCGGGAGCCGGAGCGCCGGAGCGAGCCGGCCCCGGCGCCCGACGACGAGGCGGCGGAGGAGGAGGGCCCGTCGGCGAAGGTGGTCCGGCTCGCCGTCGCCCCGCGGCCGCCGCCCGAGCCCGCGGAGAAGCCGCTCACCGCGGTCGGGCTCCTCCCCCGGCTCCGCGAGGTGATGGAGGAGAACCGCGTCCTCTTCGAGCGGAACGAGGAGTTGGAGGAGGCGATCGAGGAGGCGAAGGGCGAGCGGGACCTCTTCGCGGACGAGGTCCAGAGCCTCGAGGCCCGGCTGACGGCGGAGGGCGACGCGCGCCTCGACCTCGAGGTCCGGCTCGAGGAGGCGGAGCGGGAGGCGGCCGACCTCCGCTTCGTCCTCGACAAGCTCCGGGGCGAGCACCCGGAGCTGTTCGAGGAGGAGCCGAAGACGGTGCTCGAGGCGCTGTATCGGGTCGCCACCCTCGAGGACGAGGCGCTCCACTTCCTGCCCTCGGCGTATGCGTCGGCGGAGGACTCTCCCTACCGGGACCCGAGGAAGGTCCTCTCCGCGCTCCAGGCGCTGGCGGAGGTGTCGAAGCGGCGCCGGAAGGCGGCGGAGGCCGGGGTGGGGATCGGTCAGTGGCCGATGCAGCACTTCGAGAGCCGCGGGATCCGCTACGCCCACCACAACACCCCCAACACCAAGGCCCGGTGGTCCACCGAGTACCGGGTGATGTACGAGGGGCGGCGTGTCGACCTCGACGAGCACCTCACCCTGGGCTCGAGCCGGGACCCGGCGGCGTGTCTTCGGATCTACTTCTTCTGGGACCCGGAGAAGCGGGTGACGGTGGTCGCCCACGTCGGGCGACACAAGCGGAATACCCTCAGTTGATCCGCGCTCGACACACGACGCCGTCGCGCGGGTCGACCACGCAGGTCGCGCCGATCGCGGCGCAGTCCTGGGCGCTCACGTAGTCGGGGGGCTCGCCGGCCCGGACCACCGCGGAGCTCGCCGGGCAATACACCCGGACGTCGCCCTCGCAGCGGTCGTGGAAGCTCACGTCGCACGGCGTCGGCGGATCGACGACGCAGGAGGGGCCGCCCCGCGTCTCGACACACGCGGCCGCGGGCTCCTCGCAGGGCATCGCGTGGATCTCCCGGTTGAAGAACTGGTCCGGGTAGCCGCACACCTCGAGCACGTCGCCGTGGCAGCGCTCGCCGAACGAGCACTCGTTTCCGCACGCATCGGCGCAGCCGGCGGCGAGGGCGAGGAGGGGGAAGAGGGCGCGGCGCCAACGCATGCGCGCAGGCTACCCCGGGTTCCGGGGGCCAGGGGAGCTACTTGACGGCCGGGGGCCTGGCCGGCGGCCGGCGGAGCCGGGACGGCGGCTCGCATCGCCCGGTGCAGTGGTACTCGCAGGCGCCGGTGGTGACCTCCTCGCAGGACCGGCGCTCCCAGCAGTCGAGACACTCGAAGGCGGTCTCCTGCTGGCACTCCTGCGAGAGGCCGTTCACGCAGCTGCCGATGCACTCGGCGAACTCCTCCCGGTCCCGGTCGGCGGGGCCGGTGGGGAGTTCCAGGCACTCGAAGAGGATCTCGCAGCGCCGCTGGCAATGGGCCGTCGGCGACAGCTCGGTGCCGCCCTCGGGGCCGCAGGCGGCCAGGGCGAGGGCGACGACCAGCTGGAGGGGGAGGTAACGGAGCACGCGGTGGCCTTGGGGCGAAGCGTGGGGATCGCGCCGGCCCGGGGCGATCACCCGCGAACCGATCAGCGCCCGCCGAGGATCGCCGGATCGGGGAAGCAGGTAGCCAGGCAGGCGCGCACGTCGCGGCAGTCGTAGCTTCGCACGCACTCGGAGCAGGCGGCGAGGTTCTTGGCGAAGGCCGGGTTGCTCTCCGCCTCGACGACACACGGCGCGACACACGCGGCCCGGGTGGCGGGGACGTCGAGGGACTTCCACTCGTCGGGATCGGGCGCCGGGGCCAGGCCGAGGATCGCCGCCGCCTCGTGACCGCAGGACGCCAGCGCGGTGCAGGACTGGTCGCAGGTCTCGCCGAGGGGCGGCGGTGGCGCCTCCACCGCGGGGCCGGCGGCGCTGGCCTTGCCGACGCTCAACCGCCACACGAATGGCGCGACCAGCAACGCCACCAACAACGCGGGCGTGAGCCAGCGGCGCTTCGATCCCATTTTCCCCACCCCTAAGTCAACTTCCTGACAGCCCGATCTACCCCGGACGGGCGGAGGGGACAAGCCGGGAACCGCACTTGGGGTGCGGGAAGCCTCGCTCGGGGTGCGGGGGGACCCCATGAACATGGGGCATGCGCGGTCAGCGGATCCGGCCCGGGGTCGGGGGCTTGGCGGTGCGGCCGTCCTCCGGCCAGAGGTGCTTCGGGTACTTCCGCATCAGCTCCTTGCGGATCGCCGGGTAGTGGCGCTCCCAGAAGCCGGCGAGGTCGCTGGTCACCTGCACGGCGCGGCCCGACGGCGCGTTGAGGTGCAGGGTGAGGGGGACCCGGCCGGCACAAATCGCCGGGCCCCGGGCGGCGCCGAAGAAGTCCTGGAGGCGCGACTCGATCCAGGGGGGGGCGCCGGCCTCGTAGTGGACCTCGAGGCTGCGGCCGCCGGGGAGGGTGACGCGGTCGGGCGCCTCGCGGCGCAGGGTCTCGCGGGCGCCGGGCGGGAGGAGCGAGAGGAGCGCGTCGGCGAGGGAGAGGCCCTCGAGCTCGGCGAGGCTCCGCTTGCCCTCGCAGGCGGCGATCAGCGCCTCGTCGATCTCCGCCTCGCCGAAGGCGCGGACGCCGGAGTTGGGGAGGGTGCGGGCGACCAGCTCGGCCCGGGCCTGGAGGCGTTTCACCTCCTCGCCGCCGGCGGCGAGGCCGCGGCCCCTGGCCACCTGGGCGAGGAGCTTGGCCACCTCGGGCGACGGGGTGGCCGGCTTCACCGTCTCCTCGAGCACAAGCGCGTCGTAGTGGAGGCGGCTCACCGCCTCCACCCGGCCGGCGGCGTCGTTCCACACCAGCTCGGCCGAGTCGCGGATCCGGTCGGGGGCGAGGTCGAGGAGCCACTCGGGCTCGATCGCGGAGGCGAGCCGCACGGTGACCCGGGCGCCGGAGCGGCCGAAGCTCCGTTCCTCGACGTCGACCGCCACCAGCAGCTCCACCTCGTGGACGGCGCTCTCCTCGCCCAGGGTGGCGCTGCCGCCGGCGGAGAGCACCACCTCGCGGGACGTCTTCGCCCGGCGGCGGGCGACGCGGTCGGGGAAGCCGGCGAGGACGGCGAGACACAGGGCCTCCTCGGCGGCGGCGCGATGTGTCGGTTCGGGGCCGGTGTTTCGGGCGATGCGTCCCAGCTGCCGGCGGGCCCGGTCGACCGCCTCGACGGCCCGCGGGTCGAGGCCCAGCGAGCGGAGCCGGCCGGCGGCGAAGTTGCCGCGTTCGGCGTCGCGAAACAGGTCGGCCAGCTCGAGGAGATCGCTCTCGGCGGAGAAGCCGCCGGCGTTCGCGCCGCCGGTGGCTCCGCCCCGATACGCCGGCCGCGCGCCGCCGATCCCGCGCAAGCGAAGGTCTCGCTCGCCGACCAGCGCGGCGAGGAGCGCGGCCTCCCGGGCGACGCCGCGGCGCTCGCCCTCCACCACCA
>JAEZJH010000331.1 GCA_023436385.1 Pseudomonadota bacterium | reverse complement strand
CTGCGCCTACGCCCTCTCCGAGCCGGGCTCGGGCTCGGACGCCCTGGGGGCGAAGACCGTGGCCCGGGCCGCTCCCGATGGCAGCGGCTGGATCCTCAACGGCACCAAGCAGTGGATCACCAACGCCGCCTTCGCCGACCTCTTCGTGGTCTTCGCCAAGGTCGACGGCGACAAGTTCACCGCCTTCCTGGTGGAGCGAAACACCCCCGGCTTCGCCATCGGCCGCGAGGAGGAGAAGGTCGGCATCCGCGGCTCGTCCACCTGCGCCCTGATCTTCGAGGACGCGAAGCTCCCGCGGGAGGCGGTCCTCGGCGAGGTGGGGAAGGGCCACCGGATTGCCTTCAATATCTTGAATAACGGCCGCCTGAAGCTGGGCGTCTCCGTGAACGGCGGCGCCAAGCAGGCCCTCGAGGACGCCGTCGAGTACGCCCGGAACCGCAAGGCCTTCGGCCGCCCCATCCTCGAGTTCCCGCTGATCCGCGAGAAGCTCGCCCGGATGGCGGCGCTGATCCACGCCAACGAGTCGATGAGCTGGCGCAGCGTCGGCCTCGTCGACGAGCGCCTCGAGGGCCGCGATCGGGACGCCGACGGCTTCGGCGCCGAGCTGATGGCCGCCGCCGAGGAGTACGCCATCGAGTCGTCGATCCTCAAGGTCCACGGCACGGAGATGCTGAGCTTCGTCAGCGACGAGGCGTTGCAGATCCACGGCGGCTACGGCTTCGTCGAGGACTACCCGGTGGCCCGCACCTGGCGCGACCAGCGCGTCAACCGGATCTTCGAGGGCACCAACGAGATCAACCGCATGCTGATCCCCGGCATGCTCCTGAAGCGCGCCGCCAAGGGCCTCCCGCTCCAGGCCTGGCTCGGCACCCTGTTCGAAGGTGGTCTCCCCGATCTGCCCGATCCCCTCGCCGCCGAGTGCCGCGCCGCCGAGGGCGCCAAGCGCCTCTCGGGCCTCGCCCTCGCCGCCGGTGTCAAGGCCTTCGGCGCCAAACTCGAGGAGCGGCAGGAGGTGACCGCCGCCGTCGCCGACGCCGCCATCGAGGCCTACGCCATCGACTCCGCCGTCGCCCGCACCCTCCAGACCGACCCGGCCCACCCCTTCCGCGTCGCCGTCTGCCGCTTCCACGCCCACGAGGCCTGGGCCCGCGCCCTCCACGCCGCCCGCCGCGCCGTCTGCGCCAGCGCCAGCGGCGGAGAGCGGATGTCCCTCCTCGCCGCCCTCGACCGGGCCTACGAGTTCGTCCCCTACGACCCGGCAGCGCTCCGCGAGGCGATCGTCGCCCCGGTGATCGAGGCCGGGGGGTATCCGCTGGCGTATTGAGGTCGGGTGTAGCTCTGGCCGCCGCGTGTATGGGGGCGGCACGCAGGCGCCGGGATCCTCGCGGTCCCGGCGTTCGTGTCTGCGCCGGTGGCGGGAACGGCACGAGGGGCTGCTCGCGTTGCGTGGTCGGGGCTTCGGCGCCGGTGCTTGTTCCCGTCGCGAGCGCCGGCGGCACCGGCGGTCGGGGCTGCTCCAGTTGCCTGGGCGGGAGTACCGGCGCTGGTGCCTGTCCCCAGTGCGAGGGTCAGCGGAACCGGCACTCGGGTCGGGGGCATCGCCCGTGGGCTGCGGCCTTCGTTCGCTCCGGATCGGAAGCGAAAGTGAAGTGTTATGGTTTGAATTCCGCAGGTTTCCGGCAGCGGGGTTGCGGAGTCGGGACCGTGGCCAGTCCCTGACCAAAGACCCAACGCCCAGATGGCCCACGGTCGGATCGGTCATCGCCCTGGCGAGCGATCGGCCCGGGCTTCGGCACGGACCGGCGCCGGCACCGTGGCGAGGCCACCTCGACGGCCGGCCGCGATGCAGGTACGGTTGGCGCCTTTCCGCCGAGGGCGCCCCCATGCACGACTACGAATCCACCCGCCGGAGTTGGAACGCCGCCACCCGCAACCACAACTCACACAAGGGCGACCAGGCGGCCTTTCTGCGCAACGGCGGAGACGTGTTGTTTCGGGAGGAGCTGGAGCTCCTGGGCGACCTCTCCAGCCGGTCGCTCGTCCACCTGCAGTGCAACTCGGGGCAGGACTCGCTCTGCTTGGCCCGCCGCGGCGCCCGCGTCACCGGCGTCGACCTGAGCGACGAGGCAGTCTCCTTCGCCCGGGCGCTCTCCGCGGAGAGCGGCATCCCCGCCGAGTTCGTCCAGTCCGAGGTGGTCTCCTGGATGGAGGAGACGCCGCAGCGCTTCGACCTGGCCTTCGCCAGCTACGGCGCCACCGGCTGGCTCCCCGACCTCGACGCGTGGGCCCGCGGCGTCGCCCGGATCCTCGTCCCCGGCGGACGGCTGGTCTACATGGAGTTCCACCCGCTGCTCTGGGCCTTCGACGAGCAGTTCCGGCCGACCCGCGACGACTACTTCGCCGAACACGCCTTCATCGAGCCGGTCGGCGACTACGTGGCCGAATCCGCCGGCGCCCTCGCCGCGGCGTCCGGGAGCACCTCGGTCCCCAACGACATCCCCGCCTGGTCCTACCAGTACGGCCTCGGCATGGTCGTCGACGCTCTCATTCGCGCCGGCCTGGTCCTCGAGACCCTCCGCGAGTTCCCCTACTCGAACGGCTTCCGCCCTTTCCCCTCCCTGGTCCCCGGCCCGAACCGGACCTGGCATTGGCCCCCCGGCATCGCCCGGCTGCCGCTGATGTACGGCCTCTCCGCCCGCCGACCGCGGTGACGCACGTCCGTGACTTCGGGTCGGACCGGCACTGGGCTCCAGCGTCGCGTCGATGCCTTGATGTAGGGCCTCGTCGCGGGCCGGCCGCGGTGACGCACCTTCGGGGCTTCGGGTCGGACCCCGCCCCCCGCCCAGCAACCCGCCCTCCTCGCACGCCGGCCGCGCCGCCCCTCCGCGACCTCTTCGCCCCCTCCAGCCCGAATCACTCCAGCGTCGCGTCGATGCCTTGATGTATGGCCTCTCCGAGGGCCGGCCGCTGGGTCGCCGAACTCGTTTACATCGGTGCAGCTGCCAACAACTGTCCTGGTTTGAATTCCGCAGGTTCGTGTCGGGCCGGGCGGCTGCCTGTCGCGGGGGCGCGGCGGCCGGACCTGTGGTCGGACGCGTTCAGGTTCCGTCGTCCACGCGCCGCATCTCGTCCCCCGTGTCGGAGTCGGACGGGGAGTGATTTGTCCGAAGGGAGGCGACGAAAGCGAGCAGCGCGTCTACGTCGGTCTCCGTCAACGCATGCGGACCCTCGCGCTCCTGCCAAACGGCATCCCAGCCGGCCTCCGCCATCTTGTCGCGGAGCGCGACCATCGTCGGGTGGTGCCATTCGTCGCCGGTCGCCGCGCGGAGGAGGGTCGGCACTGCCCGCTCCCGCGGAGTCGGGAGGCGGCTGCCGGCATGGAGGACAGCCAGTCCGCGGAGGTCGAGGTCGCCGACGATGGCCAGGTGCGTTGCCGCGAACCCGCCGTTCGAGAACCCCACCAAGACCGCCGGGAGGCTCTCCGGACGGCCGAGGAGCCGGGCCGTTTCGTGGAGGTCGCGGCGCAGCCGTTCCGCCGTCGTGGCGAGCGCCGCGTCGTGCTCGGCTCGGGTCGGCCAACACAGGAAGTGCTTGACCTCCTCCGACCAGTCGCAGAGCCCCGTGGTCCCGAGCGGCGCGAGGACCGCGACGCCCCGGGCCGCGGCCTCCCGGGCCAGCGGCGCCGTGTGCTGCAGGATCCGCGCCGGCGACGGCGCCATGCCGTGGAGGAACACGATCACCGGTGTATCCGGCGCGGGCGCCGCGGGGCGGGAGACACAGGTCCCACTCGGCAGCCCGACGAACGGTTCCGGGCAACCCGGCGCTGCTTCCCGGCGGCACGAGGATGCGAGGACGAGGATGGCTAGAAAGAGGAGCGCTCCGGGAGACCGACGGTTCATCGCCCCAGCGTAGCCGACGCCGGTTCGGTCCGGCCAGGGCCAGTAGAGTGCCCCCTCGTGAGGATGATCGAGGCGGTGACGGGGAAGCCCACGGGCGGCGACTTGGCTTGGTTGGCAGGAGGAGTCACCCGTCATGCAAGGCCGTCCCAAGAGCCGCGACCATCTCCAGGAACGCGAGCCGATCGATCGACCGGGCCACGACAAGATTCCCGTGGAGACACGCGCGCGGGATCGACCGGATGCGGTCGTCAGCACGAAGACCGGGCCGCCGGCGAATCGATAGGCCACCAAGTACGTCGGTGGAGCGAGGGTTCGTCGTCGGGAGGCATCTCGATGCAAACGTTCACGACTCGGTCCATCCCGGACTCACGTTGAGGGAGATCCTTGGGACGTTCCCGAACCCAAAGCGCGAAACGCCTTCCGGTAGACGAAACGCATCGTCCTAGAACACGCCCCAAAAGAGAAACAACGCGGCGCCTCGCACGCGTTATGATGCCTGCATGAGCAAGAGGGCGGCGGCGGAACAGGTCCCGATGAGTTACTCGAGGCGCGGCGCGGCGGGGCGCGGGTCGGGGCGGGCCGACCAAGGAAGCGCGACGCGGGGGTGCCCCACGACACGCGGCCGGCGTTGTCCGGGGCGGAGCCGGTACACATCACGCTGCGGCTGCGCCCGCACGTGTGGAACCTCCGGTCGAGGCGGTGCTTCGAGGTGATTCGGGCGGCGTTTCTCGCCGTCCGCGGCCGGTCGGACTTCCGGGTCGTCAACCTGAGCATCCAGGGCAACCACCTGCACCTCACGGTCGAGCCCGCCGACGCGCACGCGCTCGCCCGGGGAATCCACGCGCTGACCACGCGGATCGCCCGGGGGCTCAATCGGCTGATGGGCGCACGGGGCCCCGTCTTCGAGGAGCGGTATCACCAGCACGTGCTCCCGACGCCGACGGAGGTCCGCCGGACGCTCGCCTATATCGAGCACAACAGCGAGAAACACCTGGCGGAGGTCGGCAGGCGGATTCCCGCCGGAACCCGGGACCCGTATACGATCGGTCACTTCGGGGGACGCGTCCTGCATCCCGAGGGCACGGCGGGGATGACGGCCGAGCCGACGACGTGGCTCCTCCGCCAGGGCTGGCGGGCCACTGCGTCTGCGGGGACGCCGCTGGCGGTGCAGGGTTCCCGGTTCCTCCGGCCTTCGCTGGTCACCGCGCCGGGGACGGAGCGGACGCGCCCTCCACGGCGCCGAGGCGGCCAGCAGCAGGGCGGCCGCGACATCCTCACGCTACCGCTCCCGTTCCCTCTCGCCGCCGCCGGACGCCGGGCGGAGCCTACGGCCGCGCCGGAACCGGGCGGCCCGTCGGAGGCGGTGCTGGTGGCCACGGCCGCGTAGCCCGGCGCGAGAGCCTGTCGCCGGGGGCAGCCACGGGGAGTGGTGGCTCCCTCGACGAGTACGCCCGCGAAGGCGTGCTCCGTGGCAACCCCGTCGTCCGCACCCACGAAACTTGGTCGCGTCCGCTTGCCGCGTTTGGGCGACCCACTGCTCGCGCTCAGAGCGGCGCGAGCGTTAGCCCATCCACGCGTAGACGACCGCCTTCGCGGCGGCGTACACGACCATGCCCGCGCCGACGAGGCGGTCGAGGCCGCGGGAGCGACGGATCCCGAAAGCTCGCGGTACCACCAGGTGGGTGAAAGGGAAGATGCTGATGCCGATGCCGAGGAGCGCGAGACCGGTGAGGTGGAGCCACCGGCCGGTGGGATCGGCCCGGGGCGCTCCCCAAGAGGCCAACACCCCGCCGACGATGTTGGCGATAAGCGCGGGCCTGGCGGAGCGGACCACGTCGGCGACGAACCGCCGGAGCTCTGCCTCGTGCTTGGGCTCGACGAAGTAGGCGCTCTCGCCGGCCGGCGTCCCCCACCGCGTGACGCTCGGGAGGTGGACCTCGATCAACAGTTCCGCGCGCCGGCCCGTCCAGTCCGAACGTCGACCCATGGTTCGCAC
>JAEZJH010000243.1 GCA_023436385.1 Pseudomonadota bacterium | reverse complement strand
ACCAGGTTGGTCAGGGGCCGGGGGCCCTCGGCCAGCCCCTGCTCCACCAGGAACCGGTTCACCCGGTGGACCTGGTCGGCGATCTCGCCCGGCGCCAGGTGGCGGGTGAGGCCCATCGTCCCGGTGGCGCAGAAGCCGCAGCCCATCGCGCAGCCGACCTGCGTGGAGACGCAGAGGGTCTTCCGGCCCTTCTCCGGGTCCGGCATGTAGACCGACTCGATCAGCTTGTCGTCGACGGTGCGGAACCGGAACTTGATCGTCCCGTCGCTCGACCGCTGCTCCCGGTCGATCGCCAGCACCGTGAGCCGGGTCTCCGCCGCCAGCTTCTCCCGGAAGCCCTTGGGGAGATCGGTCATCTCCTCGAGGGAGGCGGCGCCCCGCTGGTGGAGCCACTTGAAGAGCTGGCCGGCGCGGAACGGCCGCTCTCCCAGCCGCGCGACCAGGGCGCCCACCTCGGCCCGGGAGAGCGAGCGGAGATCGGGCCGGTCGTCGCCGGGGAGCACGGGCAGGCGGGGGCGGGAGCTGGTTTCCATCGGCTTCTCTTAACGCGGGCCGCCGCGCCGGAGATCCCGGCACGGCGTCCAGCGGCTCGGTTGGCTCCGCCCCACGAGGCCGGGCGGAAGGCGCGGTATCGGCCGAAAGGCCGGTTCGACGCAAGGGCCTCCGCGCGATTCCGCCCGCGGACGGGCCCGTCCGCGCCCGGCCACGCGGCTTACCGCTTGTCCTTCCACTCGTACCGCACGATCTCCGTCTCCCGGAAGAACCAGGCGATCTCCTTCGCCGCGTTCTCCGGCGAGTCGCTCCCGTGCACGGTGTTCTTCTCCATGCTGGTGGCGAAGTCCTTGCGGATCGTCCCCTCCGCGGCGTTGGCGGGGTTGGTCGCCCCCATCAACTCCCGGTTCTTGGCGACGGCGCTCTCGCCCTCGAGGACCATCAGCAGCACCGGCCCCGAGGTCATGAACTCCACCAGGCTCCCGAAGAAGGGCCGCTCCCGGTGCACCGCATAGAAGCCCTCGGCCTCCGCGCGGGAGAGGTGCTGCATCCGCATCGCCACCGGCTTCAGGCCCGCGGCCTCGAAGCGGGAGACGACGCGCCCGATGATGCCCTTCTCCAACCCGTCCGGCTTCACGATCGACAGCGTACGCTCGACGGCCATCCGTGCCTCCCTCCCCACCCTCGGGCGGGATCGGGTCTTCGCTTCGTTTGCGTCGCGGGCCGCGGCCGCTCCAGGGCCCCGGGCCCGGCGGCGGCCGCGAACGGCCCTACGGCTTCACGCCCCGCTCCCGGAGGAGCGTCTGCAGCGTGGCCCCCATCTCCGCCGGCGACGGCGCCATCCGCACGCCGGCCGCCTCCAGCGCGGCGATCTTGTCGGCGGCGGTGCCCTTCCCCCCGGCGATGATCGCGCCGGCGTGGCCCATCCGCTTCCCCGGCGGCGCGGTGCGGCCGGCGATGAAGCCGACCACCGGCTTCTTCACGTGCTCGCGGAGGAAGGCCGCGGCCTTCTCCTCGGCGGTGCCGCCGATCTCCCCGATCATCACGATCGCCTTGGTCTCCGGGTCGGCCTCGAACTCCCGCAGGCAGTCGATGAAGTCGGTGCCGTTCACCGGATCCCCGCCGATGCCCACCGCCGCCGACTGGCCCCAACCGAGCTGGGTGACCTGGTGCACCGCCTCGTAGGTGAGGGTGCCGGAGCGGGAGACGATCCCGATCGAGCCCTTCCGGTGGATGTGACCGGGCATGATCCCGATCTTGCAGCCGCCCCGGGAGCCCTCGCCCTCCCCCGGCGCGATGATCCCCGGGCAGTTGGGGCCGATCAGCCGGACCGGCCGCCCCTCCATCGCCCGCTTCACCTTCACCATGTCGAGGACCGGGATCCCCTCGGTGATCGCCACCACCAGCTTCACCCCGGCGTCCACCGCCTCGAGGATGGCGTCGGCGGCAAACGGTGGCGGGACGAAGATCGCGCTCGCCTCCGCGCCGGTCTCCCGAACCGCCCTCGCCACCGTGTCGAAGACCGGGACCCGATCCTCGAACCGGGTGCCGCCCTTCCCCGGGGTCACGCCGGCCACCACCTGCGTGCCGTAGGCGAGCATTCCCCGGGCGTGGAAGGAGCCGGCGCTCCCGGTGATCCCCTGCACCAGCACGCGGGTCTTCTGGTTGACGAAGATCGCCATGGCTACCTCCCCCCCGCGGCGGCCACGGCCTTCCGCGCCCCGTCCAGCATGGTGTCGGCGGTGATGATGTCCATGCCGCTCTCGCGGAACTTCCGCTTCCCCTCCTCGACGTTGGTCCCCTCGAGCCGCACCACCAGCGGGACCTTCAGCCCCACCTCCCGGGCCGCCGTGATCACGCCCTCGGCGAGGACGTCGCACTTCATGATCCCGCCGAAGATGTTGATGAAGACCCCCTTCACCGCCGGGTCGGCGAGGATCAGCTTGAACGCCGCGGTCACCTTCTTGGCGTCGGCGCCGCCGCCGACGTCGAGGAAGTTGGCCGGCATCCCGCCGCAGTACTGGATGATGTCCATGGTGGCCATCGCCAGGCCCGCGCCGTTCACCATGCAGCCGATGTTGCCGCTGAGGGAGACGTAGGAGAGGTCGAACTCCTTCGCCTCCCGCTCCCGGGGATCCTCCTCGAGCGGATCGCGGAAGTCGGCGAGATCGGGGTGCCGGAACAGCGCGTTCTCGTCGAAGCTGACCTTGGCGTCGAGGGCGAGGACGTCACCGCCGCCGGTGATCACCAGCGGGTTGATCTCCACCAGCGACGCGTCGGTCCCCTCGTAGACCCGGGCCAGGCCGTCGCAGAACTTCACGAACTTGCCGACCGTGGGCCCGGAGAGCCCCAGGCCAAAGGCCAGCTCCCGGCCCTGGTACGCCTGGAAGCCCACTGCCGGATCGATCGCGGCCCGGAGGATCTTCTCCGGCGAGCGGGCGGCGACCTCCTCGATCTCCACCCCGCCCTCGGAGGAGGCCATCACCGTCACCCGGCCACTCTCGCGGTCGAGGACCATGCCCAGGTAGAGCTCCCGGGCGATGTCGAGGCCCTCCTCGACGTAGACCTTGTGGACGACGGCGCCCTCGGGGCCGGTCTGGATCGTCACCAGCCGCTTGCCGAGCATCGCCTCCGCGAACTCGCGGGCCTGGGCCGGACTCTTGGCGATGCGGACGCCGCGCCCGCCGTCGGAATCGGCGAAGGTCCCCTTGCCGCGACCGCCGGCGTGGACCTGGCTCTTCACCACCACCACCTTGGTGCCCAGCTGCTTGGCGGCGGCCTCGACCTCCGACGGCGAGGTGGCGACGATTCCCCTGGGCGTCGCGACACCGTACCGCCGGAAGAGTTCCTTCCCCTGGTACTCGTGGATCTTCACGCG
>JAEZJH010000234.1 GCA_023436385.1 Pseudomonadota bacterium | reverse complement strand
CGACGAGACCCCGCGCTGGAGCCACAGCCCGAGCCGGAGTGCCCGGACCTCGTCCACGCCCTGCCCCTCGTCCATCCCGCCCTCCCGCGGGCGCCCGGCCCGCGACCGGGACAGCGTAGCCGAGGGGTCCGACATCGCCGGTCGCGGAAAAAAGAAAACCCCGCTTCCCGGGGAGGGAGGCGGGGCTTCACTGGTGGCTACGGGTGGATTTGAACCACCAACACCCGGCTTATGAGACCAGTGCTCTACCCTTGAGCTACGTAGCCAAAAAGCGCGCGGAGCTTAGGAATCTCCGCCCGGGCTGTCAAGCGGAACACGAGGGCCGAGCAGCTTTTGCCCTTGGTCGATCCGCGGTCCGGCTTGCCCCCGGCATCCGTCCGCGGTAGCAGGGGGGGATCACACCGCGCGGGTCTCCCGCGGCGGAGGCAGATGACGATGGCCGACGTTCCCAGACCCGGTCCCGTTGACGAAGCCCTGGGCCTCACCCTCTTCGACGACGAGCCCGTGGCCCAAGGCGACGAGCCCGAGAATCCGCCGCAGCCACCGGCCGACGGCGAGCCGCCCCCGGCCCCCGGCGGGCTCCGCGAGACCATCCTCCGCTTCCTCGAGAAGGAGCTCTAACGCCGCGGCGGGGCCATCCGCGCCGCCTCGAGCCGCAGCGCCCGGAGGCCCTCCCACCGCACGGCGCCGAGGAACGGCAGCCCGACCCCGACCTGCAGGGCGAAGTGGAGGAGCCACATCACGTTGGCGTAGGCGAGGCCCTCCCCCGCCACCACCTCCGGCGGCACGAACAGCCCGAGCCCGAGGAGGGCGCCGGCCTGGAAGGTCCCCACCATCCCCGGCGCCGCGGGGACGAGCAGCGCCACCACCAGGACCCCGAGCACCCCAAAGCCCTCGCCGATCCCCAAGGGGATTCCGAAGACCCGGGCCAGGACCGCCATCGACAGGCCGTTCGCGCCCCAGTAGCCGGCGGTGTGCAGCGCGACGAGGAGCTTCCCCCTCCGCCCCGGCACCACCGCGAGGCCCCGGGCGAAGGCGTCGACCATCCCGCCCAGCTTCCGGGCCAGCCCCGGGGCGACGCGCCCGAGCAGCACGACGATCGGGCGGCGCAACAACTCCGGCCGGCGCGCCGCCGCCCACAGCGCCAGCCAGGCGACCCCGAACAGCCCGAGGACCATCCAGCCGGCGAAGGCCGCGGCCCCGGTGCCGCTCCCGGCGGCGAAGAGCACGCCGAGAAGCACCACGGCCATCACCACCGCGTCGAGGACCCGCTCCGCCACCACCGTGGCCACCACCCCGGCGAACGGCGCCCGCCCGGCGAGGAGCGCCGGCCGCGCCACCTCGCCCATCCGGAACGGGAGGAGCGCCAGCGCCATCGTCCCCAGGGCGGAGACCCGGTTCAGCTCGAGGAAGCCCAGTCGTACCTGCGACTCGACCATCACCCCGAAGCGCAGGGTGCGGAAGAGGTGGAGCGCCAGGAGCAGGAAGACGTACGGCACCAGCCAGCGGTAGTCGGCCGCCCGGAGCGCCCGGAAGGCGCCGGGGACGTCGCGGCCGTGGAGCGTCCAGGCGATGAACGCCAGGGAGATCGCCACCGGGACCGCCAGGCGGAGGAGCCGTTTCATCGTTCCGGGAGCGGCTCTCCCCGGAGGATCCGGAGCGGGTTTTCGCCGAGGAGGCGCTCGGCCGCGGCGTCGCCGACCTCCCGGCGCAGCGCCGTAAGCGCCTCGGGGACCCAGGTCTCCGCGTCCTTGGGCGAGTGCATGTCGGTGGCCGCCACCGCGTAGAGGCCGTCGGCGAGGAACCGCTCCGCCAGCTTCCGGGCCGCGGTCCCGTACCGGTTCACCAGCGAGCCCACGTCGAGCTGCAGCGCGGCGCCGGCCCGGACCACCTCCTCCGCGCGGCCGGGCCGCTCGAACTCGCGGCACCGCTCGGGGTGGGCGACGAGCGGGGTCAGCCCCTTCAGTTTCAGCCGGAAGATCACCTGCGGCAGCGCCGGGACCGGCGCCCGGTACGGAGCCTCGGCGAGGAGGTAGCGGCCAGCGCCGATCGGCCGGAGCTCCTGCGCCACCCGCTCCACCAGCTCCGGGTCGAGGACGTTCTCCGCGTTCGGGTGCACCGCCAGCGGGATCCCCTCACGCTCGAAGGCCCGGGCGAGTTCCTCCCGGCGCACCTCGCAGACGGCCGCCAGCGCGGCCCGCGGGTTGACGTGGGGCGAGGGCGCGGCGTCGGAGTAGCCCAGGGCCACCAGCGCCCGGGCCATCCGCAACGAGTCCTCCGGGGTCTTCGCGCCGTCGTCGACGCCGGGGAGGAGGTGCAGGTGCAGGTCGACGTAGCCCATCAGGCGTCGCCGCTCCCGTCGACGCGGCCGGTCCCGGACGGCAGCTCGTCCTCGTTCTCCTCGGGACGGCCCGGCACCCGGTACTCCTCGCCGAGCCACTTGCCGAGATCGACCAGGCGGTGGCGCTCCGAGCAGAACGGGAAGTACGGGTTGGCGGGACGCCGCTCGACGGGCTTGTCACAGCTGGGGCATCGAGGAGAGCTCATCGCCGCAACCATCGCCGCTCCGCGCCCGGTGGGCAAGCACGACCTGCGCCCGGGCCCGGCGTCAGCGATCCTCGCCGCTCGGGGGCCGGGTCGCCTGGCCCCGACGCCGGTGGTAGGCCATCAGGTTGTAGTGGCTCTTGCAGAGCCCCTTGGCCACCGCCGGCTTCTCGCAGCCGTCCCGGGAGCAGGACCTCCGGCTCCCGGGCGCCGGCCCGTCCGCCCCGGGCCCCGCCGCCCGGCCGATCGCCCGGGCGAGGCGCTCGCCGATCCGATCGCCGATCCGCCCCGCGACCAACTCGAGGGTGGCGTTCAGGTCTGGCGGGCCGGAGCGGCCCGAGAGACCATCGCCCGAGGAGCGGGCGGGCCTCGTGGACGGATCACGAGAATCGAAGCGACGGCGGCTGGGCATCGGGACTCCGCGGAGAGGCCGAAATGGTCCCCGGCCGGCCGGTACCGGTCAACCGGGAAGCCGTGTCCGTCCCGCGGAAGACGCGCCGCGGCAAACGGTCCACTCTCGCACTTCGAGCGGGTTCTCCGTCACCCCCGGTGTACGCCCCCCGGTTGCGCTTGCCCGTCCGGTTTGTTAGGCCGGGTGCCGACAGTCGGGGTGGTTTCCGATCGGGGGGCCGATGAACGCGAAGACCAAGGAGCTGTCCGCCCGGATTGCCGCGCGGGTGCGCAACCTGCGCGCGGAGCGCGAGTGGTCCCAGCCCGATCTGGCGCGCCGGGCCGACCTCTCCAACGCGATGGTCAGCATGGTCGAGCGCGGGGAGCGCACGCCTTCCCTCGAGGCGCTGGCGGCGCTGGCCGAGGCCCTCGAGGTCGACCCCTCCACCCTGCTCGCCTTCGACGAAGAGGCCACCCGAAACGCCGGCGCCCGGCGCCTGGCCGAGGAACTGGGCCGCCTGCGGCTGCCCCGGGCCGACATCGACGCCCTCCGCCGGATCGCCCACGCCCTCGCCGCCGAACACGAGGCCCCCCGCAAGCGCCGCTAAGCGCTCGCGTTCCGGGCCACCCCGCCCAGCCTGGCGACGGCGGCCAGCAGGATCGCCAGCTCGATCGGCTTGACCAGGACCTCGTCGACGCCCGCATCCCGGGCCTCGACCGCCACCTCGTCGATCCCCATGCCGGTCGCGAGGATCACCGGCGCGCCGCCGAACGCGCCCCGCCGCAGCGACCGGACCAGCGCCAGGCCGGTGTCCCCGCCCAGGTGCCCGTCGACGATCACCAGATCCGGCCGGCCCTGCTCCACCAGGGCGAGCGCCTCCGCCGCGGTGCCGGCCACCGCGACCGCGTATCCCTCGAGGACGAGGGCCTCCGCCAACACCGCCGCACAATCGGGATCGTCCTCGACGACGAGCACGAAGAGTCCCCTCATCTTCCGGGCTCCTCTAGCGATTTCCTCCACGATGGCGACGGAGCCGGCGAGCGGGCAAGCCCGGGAAAAGGGCTGCCCGGAATCAGTAGCGGAACCCGTGGGCCACCGGGAACCGCCAGCCCTCGCCGAAGGCCCGGGGCGTCACCCGCAAGGTCGGCGCCGCCTGCCGGCGCTTGTACTCGGAGCGCAGCACCAGCGAGAGGACGCGGCGAACCGTGGCCTCGTCCTCCCCGCGGCGACGATCGCCTCCACCGGGAGCCGCTCCACCACGTGGGCGTGGAGGA
>JAEZJH010000157.1 GCA_023436385.1 Pseudomonadota bacterium | reverse complement strand
GGCCAGCACCGCACCGGCGAAGTCGAGGGTGGCCTCGAACGCCGCCCGGGCCACCGCCTCCGGCGGGCAGCGGAGCGTCCGGCCGGCGACGGTGATCGCGCCTCCGGCCCGATCGAGCTCGAGGGGCGGCGCGTCGCCCAGCGGCAAGAGCGCCGACGACCCTCCCTCCGCTGGCGCCCGGAGGAGCCGGAAGGTCTCCCGGGAGAGCTCCCGGAGGATCAGGAACGGGCTCCCGGCCACGGCAAGAAGCTCCTCGCCGTCGGGGCCGTGGACGTAGACGTGGCCCGGGGCGAGGAGGGCGTGGAGGCCCGGACCCCCGGCCCAGGCGGCGAGCCGGCCGTCGTCGTCCCGGAGGTCGAACCCGAAGGCGGGGGCGTCGGCGGCGGCGGGGGAGCGGCGGAGCGACGGGGCCAGGGCGGGCCCGGCGAGGCCGTCCTCCGCGACCGGGAACGTCCCTCCGTTACCGGCGTCGTCGACGGCGGGCCCGAACCGGGTCAGGCGTTTCACCGCCGCCTCCAGCCGGGCCGCCTCCTCCCGGGCCCGCGCTTCGGGAGCGGTGGCCAGGGCGTCGAGCAGCTCCCGGGCCGAGCGGCGGGCCGCCTCGACCAGCGCCTCCAGCTCCACCGCGAGATCGCGCACCAGCACCCGGGCCGGTCGAGCCAGGGAGACCAGGGAGAGCGTCACCTCGTCGTCCCGGCGGACCAGGAACAGCTCGATGCGGCCGTCGGCGAAGGGGACGGAGGCGAGGCGGGAGGACCCCGAGGCCACGTCGGCGATGGCGGCCACCAGGGAGGAGAGGGCGGGGACGAGGGGATCCTCGAGCACGCCCCCGGAGATCTCGACGCCGTCGACCTCGATGCCGAGGGCGTCCTCGATCCGGAGGACCGCAGCGCCCCCGTCCTCCAGGGCGGCACGAAACCGATCACCCAAGCGAAAGCGGATCAACCCAGTCCTCCCGAGCACCCTCCGGCCAACGGGCGATCCAGCGCGAAGGGCCTTGACCTTCTTGGCTCGGCCCTTCGGGCTTCGCTCGCCCGGGCGTCACCGCTCCGGCCGTGGACCGGCCTCTTGTGGCCGGGCCGAGGAGAAGGCAACCCCGGGCGACCAGAGAAGGTTCCCCGGCGGAGGGGGACGGCGAGGATCGTTGACACCCCCGGTGCGGGATTCTAACCTCGGCTCCTTTTGTCTAACGGCCCGCGGCCTCGCCGCGCGGCTGTCTCGGCCTCGACTTCCGGTCGCCCTCCTCGCGCCGGCGTGCGGGGCCGATGACCGGAACGACCGATGACCTTCTACGAAGCCGCCGTCCAGATCCTGCTGAAGGAGGGCCGGCCGCTCCACGCCCGCGAGATCACGGAAATCGCCCTGCGCGACAACCTCCTCTCGCACGTGGGGAAGCAGCCCGAGCTGACCATGGCCTCGCGCCTCGCCGCGATGGCCCGCCGGAGCCACGACCGCCGCCTGGTGGCGGTCGAGCCCGACACCTTCGGCCTGGTCGATTGGAACCTCGCCGCCAGCCCCGAGGCCCTCGAGGCGAGCGGCCTCCCCGAGGCTCACGACGAGACCGAGCCGCCGCTCCGCGGCCGGGAGCGGCACCCGCGGATCTCCAAGGAGAACGTCCGGGTGGCCGGCCGCGGCGAGCGCCGGCGCCGGGAGGAGGGCGAGCGGAAGAAGAAGCGCCTGTCGCCGCTGGCGGAGCTGGTCTACGAGCTCCTCGACCGCGTCGGCCGGCCCGCGCCCCTCTTCGACCTGGTCGCCTCCGCCCGGGAGCGGGAGCTCCTCGGCGAGGACATCGGCAGCGAGGCGGTGGAGACGGCCCTCCGGGCGGAGAACGAGCGCCGGGAGACCGACGGCAAGCGGCCGGTCTTCGAGTTCCACGACGAGGGCTTCGTGGGGATCCGCGGCCGCCACGGCGCGCCGGAGGAGGGCTTCGACGTCCTCCCGGCCCTGGCGGAGGCGGCCAAGAACCTGGCCCTCGAGCGGCAGCCCAAGCCCGCGCCCGCCGCCGTTCCCGCGGCCCCGGTGGCGTTCCTCCGGGGCCCGCTGGCACAGCTCCTCGCCGAGCAGCGGCAGCGGACCGTCAAGCAGCTCCGGCGGCGGCTGTGCGAGCTGGACGGGGCGGGGATCGAGGCGGTGGCCTCGCTGACCCTCGAGGCGATGGGGTACCGCGACGTCCGGGTGGCGAAGCGCGGCAAGGAAGGGGCCCTGTTCATCGCCAAGCGGCGGATGGGCCTGGTCGAGCTCCGCCACCTGGTGCGGGCGATCCGCGCCGGCCGCGACCTGCGCCGGGAGGACATTCTCGAGCTGCGCAAGGAGCTCGCCGCCCATCACGCGCACCTAGGCGTGCTCCTCTCGCCCGCCGACGCGTCCCGCGAGGCCCGGGCCGAGGCGGTGCAGCCCGGGGCGCCGGTGGTGATGCTGCTCTGCGCCGACGCCTTCGCCGACCAGTTGGTGGAGAAGGGCCTGGGCGTCACCACCCGGACCGTCACCGTCGTCGACTTCGACGAGAACGCGGTCAAGGGGATCCGTCGCGAGGAGCGCCCGGCCGAGGAGAAGCGCGAGGGCGAGCCGAAGAAGGGTCGCGAGGAGGCCCGTCGCGAACGGGACGAACGCCGCGAGGAGCGGCGGAAGGCCCGGGAGCAGCGCCGCGAGGCCCGGGCC
>JAEZJH010000124.1 GCA_023436385.1 Pseudomonadota bacterium | reverse complement strand
GGGTCCAGGAGCTCGGGGAGGGGATCGAGTTGGCGGCGGTCGATGCGAACGGGGTGCTGGTGGAGAGCCTCGACGCCGAGGTCGGGGTGCCGCTCACGTTTGGCGTGGTGGGCCGGGACGCGGAGGGCCGGTTGTTTCCGCTCGGCGACCGGTCGTCGGTCCGGGCCGCGTCGAGCGAGCCCACGGACGGGGCGGAGGCGAGCGGCCTTTGCTTTGGAGTCCTGTATCCGACCGACAACCTCTTGTGCCATTCCGAGTTCGCGAGTCCAGGGAGCCGCATGCTCACGCTGTCCCGCGACGACCTCACCGGCACGGTGGAGGTTCACGTTCGGTGAAGGGTGATGTGTCGTAGGCCGCTCGCGGGATCCGTTCGCGGGAGCGCGGGAGCACCGCTGGAGGTCGGTCTTTGGCCGGGCCGACGAGCGAAGCCAGGGGCCTGGTGGGCGGCGGTCGGCGGTCGTCGGGCGGGCCGACGAGCGAAGCCAGGGGCCTGGTGGGCGGCGGTCGGCGGCCGTCGGGCGGGCCGACAGCGGATCCAGGGGCCGGGGGGACGACGGTCGCTTGTGGGGCCGGTCCGCCGTTACAACGCACGATCGACGAGGCTCGTGTGGAACGGACACCCGAGGAGACGAACCCGAAGCAGAAGCTGGACCTCCCGGCGCTCGCTCTCGTGGGCTTTGCCATCGTCGTAGGCGTGCTCTTCGATTCGGTGCTGGGTTGGCTGTGTTCGGCTGCCGGAGTCGCGGTCCTGGTCTGGACCCTTCGACATCCGGCGCCCGAGGTCGAGGTCGAGCGGGTGGTCGTGGACCGCGACGGGGTCCGGCGTTTCGCCTATTCGAAGCTCTTCGAGAGCATCCGCTGGGACGACCTGGTCCAGGTCTCGATCGAGACATCGTCGGCCGGGCCGGAGGAGGAGGATTTCTTTTGGCTCCTCCACGCCCACGACGGTACGGGCTGCCTCGTGCCGATGGGGGCGGCGGTGCGGGCGAGGTTGTTGCCTCGGCTGCAGCGGCTCCCGAACTTCGACAATCGCTGCGTGGCCATGGCCGCCGGCTCGGTGGAGGAGGCCCGGTTCGTTCCCTGGAAGGGCGAGCGCGGCGAGGGGCGGGCGATCGTCGACGCCTGGGACGAGCTGGACGAGCCGACGCAGAAATAGGGAGACGCCCCGGGTAGGCTCGCCCGATCGCCTCCTGCTAAATTCAAACGTCAACACTCTCTGGGACGACCTTCAGCGTTGCGCGATTGTGTTGACGGAGTCGAAGGATAGCGTGGAGCGGCGCCCCTTCGCACGCATCGCCTACCGAAACAACTCCGCGTAGCGGCCCTCGGCGAAGGCGCGGGCCAGGTCGGCGTGTTGGCCCGCCTGGAGTTCGCGGAGGTAGTCGTATTTGCGGGCGTGGTAATTCGAGACGGCCCAGGCGAGCTGGACCGCGGGGAGGCCGCCGCGGAGGAGGGCGCCCTTCACGGCGCAGTCGCGGAGCACGTGGCCGAGGCGGCGGCCGACGTTGGAGCGGGGGCGGCGGCCCTCGCCGTGGGCGCGGAGGGCCCAGAGAAGGGCGTAGCGTTCCTGCTTCTCGGCCAGTCCCTCGATGGCGGTGGCGAAGCGGTGGTCGATGGGGGCGTCGACGGAGCCGGTCTCGCCGCGGGGGACGGCCTCGTGGACGATCATCGAGCGCTTCCAGTTGGGGGCGTCGCCCCGGAGGAGCCGGATGTGTCGCTCGACGCGGAAGAGGAAGCGGCCGGTGGGGAGACACGCCCAGTCCCGGCGCGGGAGCCGGTAGTAGGGGAGGGCGGGGTTCGAACGCTTCCAGGCGCGGAGGGTCTCGACGGCTGCCTTGTCCAGGGCCTCGTCGGAGTCGAGGAAGAACAGGTAGTCGCAGCCGGCCAGGGCCTCGGCGGCCCGGACCCGGGCCGCGCCGTAGCCCTCCCACGGATGCACGATCGAGCGGATTCCCCGCTCCCGGACCAGCTCGGCCGAGCCGTCGGAGGAGCAGGAGTCGATCGCCACCACCTCTTCGGAGACGGCGAGGAGTGAGTCGAGACAGGGAGCCAGGGTGTCGCGGTTGTTCCCGTGGATGACGAAGCCGCCGAGACGCATGAGGGATCCGGTGGTGGAGAGGCCGGCGAATCCTACCACGGGCCTCGGGGGTACCTGCGTCGGACGGCGGAGGTGGCGAAGGTCCGGGGATGGAGCCTCGCGTCCGCCTCGGCTACGTGGCGAGCTGTCTCACCCTCGAGGTCGGGGCGAGCCACACCACGCGGCTCGCCCTGGCGACGCCGGAGCGGCTCGCCGGGCTGATCGGCCGGAACCTCGAGGAGCTGGCGCAAATCCTCGCCTTCAACGAGGCCCACGGGATCCGGCTCTTCCGGATCGGCTCGTCGCTGGTTCCGTTCGCCTCTCACCCGGTGAACCGCCTGCGCTGGTGGAAGACCTTCGCGCGCGACTTCGCCGCCCTGGGACGGCTCGCGGCGCGGTCGGGGCAGCGGCTCTCGCTCCACCCCTCACCGGCCGGGGCCTCGCCCTCCGGCCTCTCCGCCCCCCCCCGGGAGGCGGCGCGGCGGGAGCTGCGGTACGGCGCCCGGGTGCTCGACCTTCTCGGCCAGGGGCCGGAGGGCCGGGTGGTGGTCCACGTCGGCGGCGCGGCGCCGGACCGGATCATCGCCCTCGATCGCGCCCACCGCTTCGTCGCTTCGCTGGACGAGGACGTCCGGAAGCGGCTCGCGGTCGAGCACGACGACCGGATCTGGCGGGCCCGGGAAGTCCTGCCGCTGGCCCGGGAGCACGGCCTGCCGTTCGTGGCCGACAACCTCCATCACCAGATCCTCCCTTCGGATCCCCCGCTGTCGCTCGAAGAGCTGCTCGCGGAGGCGGCCAAGACCTGGGCGCCCCTCGGCGTCCGGCCCAAGGCGCACCTCGCCTCGCCGCGCGCCGGGGCGAGGCCCGGGGCCCACGCCGACCGGATCGATCCCGCGGACGCCCGCCGGGTGCTCGCCGCGCTCCCCGGGCCGTACGACCTGATGCTCGAGGCGAAGGAGAAGGACCGGGCGCTCTTCGACCTCCGGGCGCGGGTGCCGGAGCTGGAGTCAGCCGGCTCCGTCCTCGCCGCCGGCCCCTCCACCCCGGGGCCCCTCCGGTGATCGGCCGGCCTACGTCGACGCCTTCTCCGCCTCGGCGAGCGATTCCGGCCGCCGCCGCGCGGAGAGGCTGACGATCCGCGGCCCCTTCATCGCGTCCACGGTCAGCTCGAGCGGGCCCACCGTCACCCGGTCCCCGGCCGCCGGCATCCGGGCCAGCTCGACCATCACCAGCCCGCCGACCGTCGACACCTCCTCGCCCGCCTCGGCGGCTAGCTCGAAGCCGAAGTGCCGGGCGAAGTCGTCGAGCGACATCGTCGGGTCGACGGTGTAGGCGCCGGTGGAAAGCGCGACGATCGGCGGTCCCCAGGTGGCGTACTCGTCCTGGACCTCGCCCATCACCGCGGCGACCACGTCCTCGGAGGTGACCAGGCCGGCGGTGCCGCCGTACTCGTCGACCACCAGCGCCAGGTGCTGCCGGCGGCGGCGGAACTCGCGGAGCAGCACCTCCGCCCGCATCGTCTCCGGCACGTAGTAGGGCTCCCGCAGGATCGCCCGGAGTTCCGCCGGGGTCTCGGGTTCCTGGCCCCGGAGATACAGGTCCTTGAGGTTGAGGATGCCGACCGTGTGATCGAGCTCGTCGGTGCAGACCGGAAAGCGGGTGTGTCCGGTCCGCGCGGCGATCTCCCGCCGCTCCTTCGGGGTCTGGTCGAGCCGGAGGAAGGCCACGTCGTTCCGGGCGACCATCAAGTCCTTGGCGGTCCGCGAGGGGAGCTTGAGGGCGCGCTCGAGGACGTCGAGGCGCTCGCGCGGCGCCACGCCCCGGGTCCGCATCGCGGTGACGATCAGCCGGAGCTCCTCCTCGCTGTGGCCCAGCTCGGATTCGCCCGCGGGCCGGAGGCCGACCGCCCGGAGCGCCAGGGTGGCGATGGTGTTGAGCGCCCAGATCGCCGGGAAGAACAGCACGTAGAACAGCTGCATCGGCCGGGCGACAACGAGGGTGACCGCCTCCGCCTTCTGGATCGCCAGGCTCTTCGGGGCGAGCTCGCCGAAGACGATGTGGAGGAAGGTGATCAGCGTGAAGGAGACGGCGATGGCGCCGGCGTGGACCGCGGCGCCCTCGAGCCCTGCCCGGGCGAAGACCGGCTCGAGGAGCCGCGCGAACGCGGGCTCGCCCAGCCAGCCCAGGCCCAGGGAGGCGAGGGTGATGCCGAGCTGGGTGGCGGAGAGATAGCCGTCGAGGGCGCCTACCACCTTCTTCGCCGCGGCGGCCCCGGAGGCGCCGGCCTTCGCCAACTCATCGAGCCGGGTCTCCCGGACCTTGACGATGGCGAACTCGGTGGCGACGAAGAACCCGTTCAGCGCCACGAGCACCAACGCCGCGGCAATCCCCAACCATGAAACTTCCAATCCACGCTCCCGTGCGCCGGTTCCGCCGGCCGTGCGATCTCCATTCCCTACCTTGCCGGCGGCGCGGCGTCGATCGGGAACAGGGGAGTCCGGCGGGCGCTTCCGGCGACGGCGGACGGTCGCGGCCGACCGGTACCCCGTGCCGCGGCGGTCATCCCCCGGCGCGTGGCCTTTCCGGGCCCGGTCGTGGCAGGCGCCCGGCCCCATCTTCCCGGTATGACCTGGACCGACGCCCGGCGGGCGGCAACGGTGGGCCTGGTCCTGGCGCTGGCGGCGGCGTGCCGGGGGCCGGGCGCCCGGGTGCCCGAGGGGATCACCGTCCTCCGTGACGGGCCCCCGCCGCCGCCCCCGGAGCTGGTGGAGGAGGCGCAGCGC
>JAEZJH010000101.1 GCA_023436385.1 Pseudomonadota bacterium | reverse complement strand
ACCTCCTCGAGCGCCACCTCGAACGGCGCCACCCGGAGCGCCCGGCGATAGAGATCCCGGGCCTCCTCCTCGCGCCCGAGCCGGTACATGGCGTTGGCGAGGAGGAGCGCCGCCCGGCCGCTGCCGGGGAGGAGCGCCAGGGTGGCGTAGAGCGACTCGGCCGCCTCCTCGGGGAGGTCGACCTCGAGCAGGAACGAGCCCGGCGGCTCGCCGGAGAGCGGCGTGCCCCGGCCCTCCGACAGCTCCGCGGCCCGGACCAGGCCCCGGGCCAGGTAGCGCCGCACCGCCAGCGCCACCGTCGCCGAGGCGGACTTGGCCTGTGACAGCGCCAGGCGGAACGCCGCCTTCCAGGGCGCCGGGCGATCCTTGGGGAGATCGACGTCCCGGACCCAGGCGACCAGCGTCGCGTCCGCGGAGCACGACGGCTCGCCCGGGAGCCGCTCCGCGAGCAGGCCCGCACGGAACGCGGCCTGGTCGAGGCGGCCGTCCTTGATCAGGTCGACGATCTGGCCGCGCTGGGCCTCGAGGCTGTCCGGCTGCTGGTTGCGCAAGGTGTTTCACCTCGACCGGGCATCCTACGTGGCCTCGCCGCCGCCGCAAAATAACGGGGCCGGGATCCCTCAGGACAACCGATCGAGCGAGGGGACGATCGCCCCGAACCCGCCGGCGGGCGGAGGCAGCGCCACCGCGCCCAGGGCGTCCTCGACGTACGCCATCTGCCGCATCCCCACCAGCGCGGCGGTGACCCCGCCGGCGGCGAGGACCGCGGCGATCGCCTGCCGGGACAGGGACGCGGTCCGCCAGGCGGCCGGGACGTGCGGCTCGAGGCGCCGCCGGACCTCCGCCGCCCGGGCCCGGGCCCGGGAGAGCAGCTCCGCGGTGATCGCCGCGAGCAGCGCGTCGAGCGCCTGGACGTAGCGGTTGGCCCAGGCCTGGAACGCCGGGTCCTTCCCGAAGGCCCGGGCCAGGGCGTCGAGCGCCCCGCTGGTCTGGGGTCCGACGTACCGGGCCTGGAGCGAGCCCCAGTGCTCGAGGCCCGAGACCTTGTCCGGCGCGTCGGCCAGCTCGGTGCCCCAGCGGAACAGCTGCTCGGGCTTCGGGCCCTCCCCCTCCACCCGGATCCGCGGGGCGAAGTCGGAGGCGAAGATCGCCTCGATCGCCCGCACCTCCTCCACCGCCTCCGGGAAGGGGAGCGGCGGCCGGAGCTCCGGCGGCTCGGCCAGCCGCACCAGCCGGTTGCCGACGAAGGCGTTGAGCGGCCGGTTGGCCAGTACCCCGATCCCGTGCTCCCTCGCCACCTCGAGGACGGTGCGCCCTCCCTCGTGCTTGGCGATCGCCGCCGCCGGCTCGAGGAGGTTGAGCGGCAGCTCGATCACCGCGAATCGGTGCTGGTCGGGCGCCCGACCCCGGGCCACCGCCACCTCCCGGGCGATCGCCAACAGCCGGGTCAGCGAGGTGCCCTCGGGATCGTCCTTGCCGGCGCCGAAGGTGTTCGCCGAGACGCCGTAGTGAGCGATCCGCCCCCGGTCGCACTCCTCCTCGAGGTGCGCGAACGCCCGGCGGAGCCGGTCCTCGAAGGCGGTCCGGGCCTCCGCCACGGGGACGCCGCGGCGGTGCGCGTCCTGGAGGAAGTACTCCGGGTTGTGGAGGAGGAGCACGTCGAGGGCCGGGAGCCCCAGGTGCTCGAGCGAACGGCCGAGCTGGTCGGCGATCCAGTCCGGAGCGATCGAGTGCCACAGCTCGGGCGCGAGCTTCACCACCTCCGGAAACGGCGCGCCCTGCTCCTCCCGTTCCTTCGCCACGGCGAGGTTCCCGCCCTGGGCGTAGCCGACCTTGCTCACCACCACCAGCGCCTCGCGGGTGGCCTTGCCGGCGGCGAAGAGGTCGGCCAACACCTTCCCGACCAGGAGCTCCGAGTGGCCGTCCGCGTAGTTGGTGGAGGTGTCGACGAGGTTCACGCCCTGGAGGAGCGCGGCGGCCAGGGCCTCGCGGTGGGCCGGGACCCGGTCGTCGATCCGGTAACCGCCGAACCCCAGGCGCGAGACGACGAGGCCGGTCTTGCCGAGGGGAGCGTAGGCGCTCTCGACCAGATCTGCCTCGGCAGCGAACGCTTCGGTCCCCGCGGGGGTGGCAATCGTGGCGCGATTCATGCGGGGAAATTAGAGGACGGGCGGCTCCGAAGCCAGCGCCGACGCCGTGGGGCGGCAGGCGCTCCGGGAAGAGACGGTCGCCACGCGATCCCGCGTCGAGCAGGCGACAGGCCCCGGGCCGACGTCGCAGCGCCGTCACCAACCGCCGTGTTAGGGAACCGGGAAGCATGAGGAACGCACCCAGGGCAGGACCGGGTCCGGAATTCCGGAGCCCGGAAGCGAGGAAGGCGATCGGGGTGCTCGAGGGGATCCTCCGGGGTCGCCGCGAGCAGCTCCTCCACGACGTGTGGACGATCCGCTCGCTCTTCGCCTCGGCCCAGGCGCCCTTCCGCCGGGCCGGCTTCGCCACGCGGGTGGTGGTGCCGGCGGCGCTGGCGGAGATGGAGCGGCTGGGCTCGCTCCACGTCGACCCGATCGACGAGGCCTTCTGGATCCTCGCCGAGCAGCGCCGCCTGCTCAACGACGCCGCCGTCGACGCCCGGGCCACGGCGGCGCTCTACAAGCACCTGCGCAAGCTCCGGCCCTCGCAGCGCCGGGCCGCGATCCGGATCCTCGCCGCCCGCTCCGCCGCCCTCGCCCACCCCGACGGCGGCGCCGCGTCGAACCTGCTCCTCGTCGCCGCCCTCGCCGGCGCGATGGTCCCGGCGGAGGCCACGCCCTCGTACACCGCCGGTGCCTCGATCCGCTTCCCCGACGGGCCGCCCTTCCTCCCCCGCGACGAGCTGGCGCTCCTGGTGCTCCCGGTGGAGACCCGGGAGCGGCTCGACGAACGCGCCCTGGCCCTCGACCTGGCAGCGAAGACCGGCGTGCCCTAGCTCCTAACGCCCGGCGGCGATCTTCGGACCCCGCAGCGGCAGCGCCACGGTCTTCGCCGGGATCGGCTTCCCGCCCTGGCCGACGCCCCGGCGCGCCAGCTCCCGCTCGATCCCGTTCAGCACCGCCCACTTCCCCGCGCACCAGGCGGGCGCGAGGAGCAGCTCCGCGGGCGAGGTGCCGGTGACGCGGTGGAACACCACCGGCGCCGGCGTCCGGACGATCAGGTCCGCCGCGGTCTCCACGTACTCGGCCAGGGTCCAGGGCCGGTACTCGCCCCTCAGGTACCCCTCGCCCAGCACCGTGCCCTGCACGACGTGCAGCGGGTGGAGCTTGAGCCCCTCGACCCCGTCGGCGAGCACGCGATCGAGGGTGATCCGCGCGTGGACCGGCCCCTCGCCGGGCAAGCCGACGATCAGGTGCGTGCACACCGGCAGCTTCCGCTCCCGGGCCGCCCGCACCGCCTCTCGGTACTCCGCGTAGCCGTGGCCGCGGTTCACCCGGGCGAGCGTCTCGTCGAAGCTCGACTGGAGCCCGAGCTCGAGCCAGACCTCGTGCCCCGCGTCGCGGATCCGCGCCAGGCGATCGAGCACCGTCGGCGGGCAGCAGTCGGGCCTGGTGCCGACGGCGATCCCCACCACGTCCGGTTCCGCCAGCGCCTCCGCCCAGAGCGCCTCGAGGCGCGCCGGATCGGCGTAGGTTCCGGTGTAGGCCTGGAAGTAGGCGAGGAACCGCCGGGCCCCGGTGCGCTTCGCCAGCACCGCCCGACCGGCGGCGAGCTGCTCCGCCACCGGCGCCGGCTTCGCCTCGTTGGGGCTGAAGGAGGCGTTGTTGCAGAAGGTGCAGCCGCCCCGGCCCTTCGCGCCGTCGCGGTTGGGGCAGGTGAACTTCGCGTCGATGGCGAGCTTGTGCACCCGCTGCCCGTACCGCCGGAGCAGGTCCTGGCCCAGCGTGTGGACGTAATCCGAAAGCGCCATCCGGTTAGCCGACGTCGTCGAGGGTCCGGCGGCGGAAGTTCACCCCGAGCTCCCGGGCGATCGCCTCGCAGGCGGCGATGTCGACGCCGTCGAGCCCGTCGATGGCGGTGACGGTCACGTCCGGGACGAACTCCTTCGCCCGCTTCGCCCACGCCTTCATCGCCTCGTAGGCCCCGGGGAGCTTCGGGCGGCAGTGGCGGACGTAGGTCGCCTCGTCCTGCGCGTTGAGCGAGATGGAGAGGGAGTCGATCTTGCCGGCCAGCTCCGGGGCCACGTCGCGGCCGTGGACCAGCGAGGCGAGGCCGTCGGTGTTGATGCGGATCCGGGCGCCCTGCCCGTGGAACCGCTCCGCCACCGCGAGCAGCACGTCGAGCCGCTGCGTCGGCTCGCCCAGGCCGCAGAAGACGATCTCCCGGTAGTCCGCCGGGTTTCCGACCGCCGCGCAGACCTCCTCGAGCGTCGGCTCCCGGGCGAGGAGGAGGTCGTACTCTTTCACCGTGAAGACGCCGTTGTGCTTGGGGCAGAAGGCGCAGCGAAGGGTGCAGCGGTGCCCGAGGTTCAGGTACCGGTTTCCGTGGAGCGTGTAGCCGACCGTGCCGAGTTCGTTCATCCCGTGGCTCCCGCGGCGTTCCCCGGGCGCCGCGCGGGCGCACACTACCACGGTCCCACGGTGGGAGATCCCCGGTCCCCGGGTCACCTGGCGACCGGGCGGGCGGAGGGCTAAGCTCGCGCCGTTCCACGTCCGAACCCCGCGCCCGCGCTCTCCGAGGTCCCCGAATGGCGCCCGGAGGATCCCATGGTCCGCTGCCCCGCCTGTGGCTCGCTCCTCTTCCGCCGCCGCATCGCTGGCGTTGAACTGGACGGCTGCCCCGGCTGCGGCGGCGCCTTCCTCGACGGCGGCGAACTCCGGACGCTCCTCGCCGCTCCGGCCGACCTCCGGCTGGTGGACCGGACCTTCGTGCCCGGGATCCTGCCGGCGATCGCGCCGACGCGAAACGAGACCTGCCCCCGCTGCGAGGGGCCGCTGATCCGGTACCGGCCGGAGTCGCTGGGCGGCGAGCTGGAGGTGGACGGCTGCCGCTCCTGCGGCGGGATCTGGCTCGATCACGGCGAGCCCACCGCGATCGCCCACCGGTTCGCGCCCGATCCGGCGAGCCCGCCCGAGGCCGCGCCCGCCGGATCGAGGAGCTCCGCCGGAGCCGCCCCGGAGGTCTCGAATTACGATCGGGCCGCCTCGCCCACCGCCGCCCGGATCGCCGCCGTCCTCGGC
>JAEZJH010000017.1 GCA_023436385.1 Pseudomonadota bacterium | reverse complement strand
GGGTACGTCCGTTCGAGCTTCTCCGCCGCCATGGGCCTCCCTTTCCGCGGCGTGGACCGCGCGGGTCGCGGAAACATAGGGGCCTGCCGGCGGTCGGTCAATCGTTCGGCGGGTGGGCGTACCGGGTGGGGTCCGGGACTCCGGCCTTGACGAAGCCGGCGTGGCGCAGCCGGCAAGCGTCGCAGTGCCCGCAGGCGAGGCCGCCGGGGGCGGGGTCGTAGCAGGAGTGCGTGATCCCGTAGTCGACGCCCAGGGAGACCCCGAGGCCGATGATCTCCGCCTTCCCGAGGTGGAGGAGCGGCGCCTCGATCCTGGGCGCGCGCCCGCGGAGCCCCGCGACGGTGGCCACCCGGGCGAGCTTCTCGAACGCCTCGACGAACTCCGGCCGGCAGTCGGGGTAGCCGCTGTAGTCGAGGGCGTTCACGCCCAGGTAGATCGCCTCCGCCTCGAGGACCTCCGCCAGCCCCAGGGCCACGGAGAGGAAGATGGTGTTGCGGGCCGGGACATAGGTGATCGGGACGTCGGCGCCGATCGCCTCGTCGCTCCGGTCCTTGGGAACGTCGAGGCGATGATCGGTGAGCGCGCTCCCGCCGATCGGCCGGAGGTCGAGGGCGACCACCCGGTGCGACGCCGCGCCCAGGGCGGTGGCGATGGCGCGGGACTGCTCCACCTCCTCGGCGTGGCGCTGGCCGTACGCGAAGGAGAGGGCGTGGGCCTCGTAACCGTCGCGCCGGGTGGCGACCGCGAGGCAGGTGGTGGAGTCGAGCCCACCGGAGAGCAACACCACGGCACGTTTCACGACGGTACCCCCGCCAGGCGGTAGACGATGGTGCACGGCCGCGCGGGGCCGATGCTCCCGCCGCTTCCCGTGCAGAGACAGGTGTCCTCCGCCGGCTCCGGGGCGACGTCCTCGACCACCGTGCCGCAGACGCCGCCCACCCCGGAGAGATTCGTGGGATCCGGGAGGAGGCAAGCCCCGCCGCAGTCCGCGAGCGCCTGCTCCGTGCAGCAGGAGGACCGATCCCCCTCCGAACAGCCGGGAGGGACCTGGGCGAGGAGGTCGCCCTCGAGGAACTCCGCGAAGCCCAGGGTGCAGCGGGTCCGGTCGGGGAGACCGTCGCCGTCGTCGTCGTACCGGCAGGTCTCGAGGCTCCGGGGGACCCGCTCGGGATCCGGCGGAGCGCGGACCACGAACCGGGTCCCCTCGAGCCGGCCCTCCCGCGGCGCGCCGGGCTGGCCGACGACCTGGACCCAGACCCGCCGCGAGCCGTCGGGGAGCGGCGTCGGCTCGTAGGAGAGGACGGCGTCGAAGCGCATCGCCGGCGGCGATTCGGGCAGCTCGCAGCGATCCCCCCCGGCCTCGAGGTCGTCGCTCTCCGCGAGGGCCGCGACGAACTGGAAGGTGCCGATCAGCTCGCCCGGCGGCGGCGTCACCTCGTCGCAGGCGGCGAGGGCGAGGGCGGCGAGGATCGCGAGGGGACGGGGCATCGGGCCGAAGCTACCCGGCAGGTTCCGGGCCCGCAAGGGAACCGGCCCGGCGCCCGCCCGGTTCGGGCGGCGATGAACCGGATCGCCGCGGGCCGCGTAGAGGGGACGAGGCGCGCGGTTGCGCCGGAAGGAGCGAGATGAACGACGAGCTGCGCTACTGCCCCCACTGCGGCGGCGAGATCCAGTCGGGAGCGGTGCTGTGCCGCCACTGCCGCCGGGACCTGGCGCCGGGCGCGCCCCCGTCGATCCGCGGCCCCTGGGTCCGGGATCCGACCGACCGGAAGATCGCCGGCGTCTCCGCGATGGTGGGCCGGAACCTCGGCCTCTCGGCGATGGTGACCCGCCTCCTCTTCCTCGGCCTGGTCTTCTTCGGCAACGGCCTCGGCCTGTTCCTCTACCTCTTCGCCTGGATCGCCACGCCCCTGGGCTTCTCCGCCAAGGCGCCGGTGGTCCGCTGGACGGAGTGGCTCGAGGACGCCTTCCGGGGGAAGAAGCCGGCCGCCCGGGAGGGCGGGCCGATCGTCCCGCGGAATCCCGAGGAGCCGGACGAACACCGGGCGTAGCGAGGCGGGAGGTGGGTAGGATCGGCGGGGCATGGAACGGGAGACGCCGTCACGGCAGCGGGACGGGAGGACCGACGAGGTCCTCTGTGTCGCCGTGTCCCGCGGGGACGAGGGGGCGCTGCGCGTGCTCCTCGATCGCTACCGCGATCGCACCTACGGGATCCTGGCCCGCTCGCTCCCGAACCGGGCCGACGCCGACGACCTCTTCCAGGAGCTGTGGATCCGGGTAGTCCGCGCCGCCGACGACTTCGATCCCACGCTCCGCTTCTCGAGCTGGGTCTACCGGATCGCCGTGAACCTGGTGCGGGACCACCTCCGCCGGCGGGCCGCGGCCCGGGTGGTCGATTCGGAGGACGGGAGCCCGCCGGAGCGGGCCGACGAGGCGCCCGCGCCCGACGCGGTCGCCGCCGGCAACCAGGAGGCCCGGGCCCTCGCCCGGGCGATCGCGAGGCTGCCCGAGGGGCAGCGGGAGGTCTTGGTGCTGCGGTACTTCGAGGGGCTGGGCGAGGGCGAGGTGGCGGAGGCCGCGGGGATTCCCCCGGGGACGGTGAAGAGCCGGCTGCACCACGCGGTCCGCGGGCTCCGGCGGGAGCTGGCGACGCTGCGGGAGGAGGAGGGATGAGGGTACTCGCCTGCGAGGCGGTGGAGGCCGCGCTCCTCGAGCGGCAGCCGGATCCCGACGGCGCCGTCGCCGCCCATCTCGACCGCTGCGCGGCCTGCGCGGATTTGGCGGAGGCGCTGTGCGCCGTCGAGCCGCTGGCCGTCTTGCCCGGCCCGACGCCGCCGCCCGCGCTGGTGGAGCGGACCCTGGCCGCTGCGGTGGGTGAGGTCCGGATCGTCGCCCGGGCCCGCCGCCGCACCGTCCTCGTCGCCGGCCTCAAGGCCGCGGCGGTGTTCCTCGCCTCCCTCCCGCTCCTCGCCGGGTTCCAGGCGGCGGTGGCGCTCGTCGGCGGCGACCTGGTTCGCGAGGCCCTGCCGCCGGGGGCGGTCCTCTACGTCGAGCTGGTCTGGGCGCTGTTCGTGCTCGCCGCCCTCTCCGCGGTCGGCTTCACCCTGACGCTCGTCGCCGGCGCCGCGGGGCGGCCGCCGCGCCGCGAGGCGCTCCTCGAGGTTCCCCATGGATGAGTCCACGAAGCGTTGCCCCTTCTGCGCCGAGACGATCCGCGCGGAGGCGATCAAGTGCCGCTACTGCGGCTCCCGCCTCAACCCCGGCGTGTTCGCCCGGTCGTGGTACCGGCGCCCGGAGGGCAAGCTGGTCGCCGGCGTCTGCACCGGGCTCGCCTACGAGTTCGGGATCGGCGTCACCTTGATCCGGATCGCCTTCATCGTCGCCACCCTCCTCGGCCTCTGGGCGATCCCCGTCTACGTCGCGCTCTGGGTGATCATGCCGAAGGCGCCCCCGGTCCTGCCCGCGCCTCCCGTCGAGCCGACCTACCGCGCCGATCTCGAACCCACCGCCGGCCCGGAGCCCCGCGAGCGCTCCTAGGCCGACGGGTCGGGCAGGACCCCTCTTGCCCTCCCGGGTGGCTGGACGCGACGGCCATCGTCCCCACCTTCACCGCGGTCCGAGGGCGGGCGGGGGTGGCGATGGAGGACAAGCGGAAGCTGCCGCGATATCGGCGGCGGCTGGGGATCCGGTACCACGCGGAATCGGGGGCGCGGCGCCTCGCGTTCTCCGGCGACGTCAGCTCCGGGGGCGTCTTCCTCAACTCCTCGCAGGTGGAGCGTCCGGGACGGAGGCTCGACCTCGACGTCGACCTTCCCGGTGAGGGGCTGGTCCGGCTGGGTGGCGAGGTGGTCTGGGCCCGGCGCGTGCCACCGCCGCTGGTGACCGTGCAGCGCGGTGGCTTCGGCGTCCGCATCACCGACGCGCCGGAGGCCTGGCGAAGGTTCTTCCGGAACCTCGAGAGCCGTCGCGTCACCTCCTAAGGCGGGCACTTCGGCCCGATCCGTCGGCGGGAACACGAGCCCCGGGGCGATCGATTGCTCGCCCGGGAATCCCTCCCTACAATCTCGGGGTTCCCGAGACAGCGACCCCGCGCCCGGCGGGGTTCCGCCCGGATTCCCGCCCCTGAGGTGCCCGTGTCCCGCGCTTGTCGCTCCCTACGTCCGTTCCTGCCGGCGCTGGTCGCTCTTCTGGCGTCCGCGGTCCTCGTCCCGGGGGCCGTGGCCCTGGCGGCCGACGACGAACCCGCCCGGTTACCGGCGGCGCTCGAACGCATCGTCGCGGGGAGCGCCCTGGGCCGCGCACGCACCGGCGTCCTGGTCGCCGATCTCGAGACTGGCGAGCCGGTCTACGCGCACCACGCCGACGAGCTCCTCAACCCGGCGTCGAACATGAAGGTGATCACCACGGTGGCCGCCCTGGCGACGCTCGGTCCGAACTACCGGTTCCCCACCGAGCTCACCTTCGAGCGGGAGCTGGAGCGCGGCGTGCTCCAGGGCAGCCTCTTTCTCAAGGGGAAGGGCGATCCCTCCCTCGACACCGGCCGGCTCTACAAGATCGTCCGGGAGCTCAAGCACCGCGGTCTCAAGGAGGTGAAGGGCGACATCGTCGTCGACGACACCTACTTCGACGAGACCTGGGAGGGACCGGGCTGGGAGCAGGACGACTCCGACGCGGCCTACATGGCCCCGTCCGGCGCCGTCTCCCTCGAGAACAACATCGTCACCGTCTACGTCCGCCCCGGCGACGTGGTGGGCGGCAAGGGCGTGGTCGAGGTCGAGCCCGCCTCCGCCCACCTCCTGGTGGAGAAC
>JAEZJH010000491.1 GCA_023436385.1 Pseudomonadota bacterium | reverse complement strand
CGGCTGGAGCAGGCCTACGAACTGGGCCGGGCCGCGCTCGTCGCCGGCCAGGGTATCCTCGAGGTGCTCGAGGCCATCGGCTGGCCCTCGCCGAGCTGCGGAGCGACGACGAGGGCGACCCGGTCCGGAGCCGGGAGTTCGAGGATCGGGCCGCGGCCTTCCTGGCGGAGAGCCTGGCGCCGTTCGAGACGCCGAACGCGGGTACCGGGAGGCCAACGCCAGCCTGGTGCGCCTCAACGCGGAGCTCGAGCGCCGGGCCGCCGAGCTGGCCGCGGCCAACGAGGCGATCCGCCGGGGGGAGGATCGGGCCAAGTTCCTCGCCCGGGCAAGCCACGAGCTGGCCGGGTCGCTGGAGCTGGACGACACCCTGCAGTCCCTGGTCTCCCTGCCCGTCGGGCCGCTGGCCGATGCCCGTGCCATCGAGCTCGGCAGCGATCTGGCGGTCCATCCCGTCGTCCGAGCGATCGCCCGGAACGGCGCCGCGCCGGCGGTGCAGCGTTCGTCCCACGCCGGCTCGCGCGACGCCTGGGTTTGCCTCCCGGCCCTGGAGATGGACCGCCCGCAGCGCGGCCCGTTGCCCCGGAGCTTGGTCGAGCTGCTCCGGGTCCGGTTCCGTCCCCACCCGGGGAAACCTGGGGGTCGGAGGGGGATGGAGCAACCGGGGATGGCGAGCGAAAGCAGGGGCTCGCCCGGGAGCCCGGGAGCCCGGAGGCCGGGCGACGGCGGCTCGCCGGGTGTCCCGGCCGCCGCCGCGGATCAGTCGGGCACCGGCCCCACCCGCTCCGCCTCGATCTCCAGCTCGATCGTGCAGCCGGACCGGCACTCGGGCGACGCCGCGGGTCGCCGCTGGTAGTCGACCCGGAAGACGCCGTGGAAGCGGTCGCTCGCGTCCACCACCGCATCGAGGTGCAGGTGGGCGAAGGCGAGGCAGGCCGAGGGCGCGCCCTCCGGCCCCGGGCCCATCTGCGTCACCACGTCGAAGGTGGCGTCGGCGATGAACTCCTCCTCGCCGTCGCCGTCGGGGGCGAGGAAGCGCCCGAGCATCGCCCGGCCGTCCCGGGCCCGGTGCAGCTCGTAGTCGAGGCGGACGCTGTCGCCGGCGACGCGGAGCACGCCGTCCCAGATGTCGCCCGGCTCCATCGGGCCGGCGGAGCTGCAGCTGTCCTGCCGGACGCGGGTGGCGACGAAGTCGTAGCGGCCGCTCTCGAGATCCCGGCCGCAGCCGGCGAGGGCGGCGAGACCGGCGAGGATCGGGAGGGTCGCCCGGATGCGCGGGGCCATCCTGCCGATGGTAGCGAGCGCCGGGCGGCGGGGAAAGCGCCTGCGGGCTTGACCCGTCGGATCCCCCGTGCCAGATCGCGCCCGTGACCGACTACCGGAACCCGAAGCCCACCGTCGACGTGGTGATCCGCCTCCCCGACGACCGGATCGTCCTGATCCGCCGGAAGAACCCTCCCCTCGGCTGGGCGTTGCCGGGCGGCTTCGTCGACGAGGGCGAGTCGCTCGAGGTCGCCGCGACCCGCGAGGCCCGGGAGGAGACCGGCCTGTCGGTGCGGCTCGAGGAGCAGTTCTTCACCTACTCCGATCCGTCCCGGGACCCGCGGCAGCACACCCTCTCCACCGTCTACCTGGCCCGGGCCGAGGGCGAACCGGCCGGCGCCGACGACGCGGCGGAGGCCCGGGCCTTCACCGCCGACCAGCTCCCGGAGCTGGTCTTCGACCACGGGAGCATCGTCGCCGACGCCCTCCGCTACTTCCGCACCGGCGAGCGGCGGCGCCTGCCCGACCCGCGCCCCCCGGTCCCCGACGACGACCTCCGGCGGCTCCTCGACCTGGCCCGGGCGACGATCCTCGCCGGTCCTCGCCCCGAATCCGCGGCCACCGGCGCCGCTCCCGCCCTCCCGGCCTCCGGCGCCGTGGTGACCCTCCGCGACGCCGCCGGCGCCGAGCGGGGCTCCGTGGGAACCAGCGAGGCCCGGCCCCTGGTCGAAGCGGTCCCCGAGCTGGCCCGGCGGGCGGCATTCGAGGATCCCCGGTTTCCCCCGCTCGCCCCGGAGGAGCACGCCGGGCTCTCGATCGAGCTCTGCCTCCTCGGGCCCGCCCGGAGGGTGACCGGGCCTGCCGACGTCCGCCCGGGTGTCGACGCGGTCCGGGTCCGGCGGGGCATCCACCACGCCCTGGTCCTGCCGGATCGGGCCCGGGACAGATCCTGGGACGCCGAGACGTTCCTCATCGTCGCTTGCCAAACGGCAGGACTTCCCGGCGAGGCCTACCGCGACCCGGACGCGGTCGTGGAGGCGTTCGAGACCCGTTGCGGCCGGGCGTCCCTCGCCAAAGAGGCGTGCTAACGTACCCGCGGCTCGCGCATCCTTCCCGGGGCGAGCCCAGGGAAGGAGTCCCGTGAACGTCGTCGTCGCCATTCTGCTCTTCGGCCTCCTGATCGCCATCCACGAGGCTGGCCACTACCTCGCCGCCCGGTGGGCCGGGATGCGGGTCGAGAAGTTCTCCATCGGCTTCGGCCCCTCCCTCGCCACCTTCCGCCGCGGCGAGACCGACTGGCGGATTGGCGTCATCCCCTTCGGCGGCTACGTGCAGATCGCCGGGATGTCCGGCGATCCGGGCCCCGAGGACCCGGGCTCCTACGCCGCCAAGCCGGCCTGGAAGCGCCTGGTGGTGATCCTCGCCGGCGCGACGATGAACTACCTCCTCGCCTGGACTCTCCTCGTCGCCCTCCTCGGCAGCGGCGCGATGGTCCCCGACCCCTCGAGCCGGATCGGCGGCGTCGCCCCGGAGATGCCCGCCGCCACGGCCGGCCTCCAGGCGGACGACCGGATCCTGGCGGTGGACGGCGCGCCGGTGGAGACCTTCGCGGCGGTGGCGGAGCGCGTCGGCGCCAGCCCCGGCAAGCCCGTGGCCCTGGCCATCGACCGCGGCGGCGAGCGCCTCGAGGTGACGCTGACGCCCACCGCCGACGGCAAGGTCGGCATCTACGGCGCCCAGACCCTGAGGTCCTACGGCTTCCTCGAGTCCCTGAAGGAGGCGACGCTGCGCACCTTCTGGGGCAGCGTGAACATGATCGGCTCCCTGGTCGCCCTGGTGCAGGGGAAGGCCGAGGGCGACCTGATGGGGCCGGTGGGCATCGCCCACGAGGTGGCCCGCCAGGCCGAGCGGGGGTTCCGCTGGCTGGTGGGGATCGCCGCCAGCCTCTCCCTGGCCCTGGGCTTCTTCAACCTGCTCCCCATCCCCGGCCTCGACGGCGCCCGGGCCGCCTTCCTCGGCGTCGAGGTGGTCCGCCGGAAGCCGGTGGACCAGCGAATCGAGGGCTGGGTCCACGGCATCGGCCTCTTGCTGCTCCTCGGCCTGATGGCGGTGGTCACCGTCGACGACATCCGCCGCATCGTCGCCCAGGTCTTCGGCGGCTAAACCCGCCACCGACCTCCGGCCCGGCGCCACGGCCGCGCTCGCCCACCGGCGCCACGGCCGCGCTCGCCCACCGGC
>JAEZJH010000464.1 GCA_023436385.1 Pseudomonadota bacterium | reverse complement strand
CGGCGGCGCCGCTCCCGAGCGGCGACCACCGCGGGTACGGACGACGGCGGGGCCGCCCGACGTCACGGCCGGAGCACGATCTTGCCGAAGGTGGCCCGGTGCTCGAGCAGCTCGTGGGCCTCCCGGGCCTCGGCGAGCGGCAGGTGGCGATCCACCACCGCCCGGAGCTTCCCGTCGGCGAGGAGGCCGACGATGCGGATCAGGTCGCCCTTGCTCCCCATCGTCGAGCCGAGGAGGGAGAGCCGCCGCCAGAACAGGTGCCGGAGATCGACGCGGACGTCGTGGCCGGTGGTGGCGCCGCAGGTCACCAGCCGGCCGCCGCTCTTGAGCACCCGGAGGCTGGCGTCCCAGGTGGTGGCCCCGACATGCTCGAAGACCACGTCGACGCCCTCGGGGCCGGCGATCCGGCGCACCTCCGCGACCAGATCCTGCTTCCCGTAGTCGATCCCGTGGTCCGCGCCGAGGTGCTGGGCCTTCGCCAGCTTCTCCTCGCTGCCGGCGGTGGCGATCACCTTGGCCCCGAGGAGCTTCGCCACCTGCACGCCCGCGCTGCCCACGCCCGAGCCGGCGGCCTGCACCAGCACCCACTCGCCCGGCTGGACCGCCGCCCTCCGGACCAGCATCTCCCAGGCGGTCATCAGTACCAGGGGCGCCGCCGCGGCCTCGTCGAAGGAGAGGTTGTCGGGCTTCGCCACCACGTTGTGGTGCGGCACGGAGACCAACTCCGCGTACCCGCCGGTCCGGTTCTCGCCGACGATCCCGTACGAGCGACAGGCGTTGTCCCGGCCGGAGAGGCAGGCCTCGCAGCGCATGCAGGAGATGCCCGGCTGCACGATCACCGGGGTTCCGGGCGTCAGGCCCTGGACCTCGGCGCCTACCCGCTCGATCACCCCGGAGACGTCGGAGCCGAGGATGTGCGGGAGGGGGAGCTTCAGACCGGGCCAGCCCCTCCGCACGAAGATGTCCAGGTGGTTGAGGGCAACGGCCTTGACCCGGACCAGCACGTCCCCGGCGCCGACGTGGGGGTCCGGCAGCTCGGTCTCTTCGAGGACCTCCGGTCCGCCGTGGCGGTGGAAGACGACGGCACGCATGCTGGGCTCCGGGGTGGCGCCGCGGGCGGTCCCGCGGCCGGTTTCCCCGTAGGGTGCCACGGCTTCCCGGGGAACGTTTCCGCTCTCCCCGGGGCGACCTCGGCGAGGCGGACGAGGGCCCGAGTTCGCGGCCGGGCCCGGAAATCGACGGCCCCGTCCCGGGTTGCCCGCCGGGGGCGAAAGCAGCCGAGCGCCTTGAAACCGTACGGGAAGGGCTCCGGCACCCCTGCGACGGCGCCCCGCGATGGGGCGTAGATCGCCCTGCTCGCATCGCCTTCCGTTTGCATCCTACGACTCGCGGGAGGCGGACGGCGGCAATGGCGACGGTGCGCGACGGCGGCGGAGATTCCCGGTCCCGGCGGCTGAGGCCCCGGTCGGCCAACCGAACGGCCCGTGTTTCGGCGGCCGATCGGCGGGCCGCCGAGGTGCCGCTCGAGCAGATCTGGCGCAAGGTCCTGCAGCGGCGCCTGCGAGCCAAGGTGCGGCTGCCCCTCGCGATCCGTGTCACCGACAACGTCCACACGATGATCTCCTTCAGCCGGCGGGCGGTCGGCCTGGAGGTCCGGATCCACCACATGTTCCTGGCCGCCCCGCCGGAGGTGGTCGACGCCCTCGCCCGGTACATCGACGGGGGGAGCGCCGGGGACTCGGAGACCCTCGACCGCTTCATCGAGCGCCATCGCTGGCTGATCCGGCGGATTCCCCCGCACGTCCGGCAGCGGCGCATCCGGCTCTTCACCCGGGGCCTGCACCACGACCTGGCGGCGAGCTTCGACTTCCTGAACGAGCGCTACTTCGACGGCCGGATCGACTGCGCGATCACCTGGGGCTCGCCGCCGCGGGCGACCCTGCCGCGCCAGTCGATCAAGCTGGGCTCGTACTCCGAGGACGCCCGGCTGATCCGGATCCACCCGGCTCTCGACCAGCCCGACGTGCCCCGCTTCTTCGTGGAGTGGATCCTCTTCCACGAGATGCTGCACCACCGCCACGGGGCGACGGTCCGGGGCAACAAGCGCTGGGTGCACACGCCGGAGTTCCTCGCCGACGAGCGGCGGTTTCTGCACTACGAGCGGGCCCGGGCCTGGGAGCGGGAGCACCTCGAGCAGCTGCTCTCCTGGCGGCCGCGGTCGGGAGGCCTGGCGGCGCCGCGGCTCCGGACCGCCGCCTACCTGGTCCGGTAGGCCGCGCGCTCCTCGAGCCCCGCCGGCGCGAGCCGCGGCGGCACCGGTAAACGCGGCGAACGCGCGCCTTCGATTGCCCGCGCCCGGGCGGGGAGGCTACGATCGCGCCTCTCTACCCGGAGGCGCCCCTTGTTCGCCCGTGGTCCGCGCATCGCGCTCCTCTCCCTCTTCCTCGCCCTGTTCGGCTGCGAGGTCGGCGAGCAGCCGAGCTTCGAGGTGCGGATGCCGTTCGCGGTGAAGTACGCCACCCCGGCCGGCGGCCACGTGGTCACCCGCGACGTCGCGGCGAACCTCTCCGTGTTCGCGGCGCTCTCGGCGTCGATCGATCCGGGCTCGACCGCCAACGTGGCCCTGCTCCGGGAGGGCGTCGCGGTGGGGGGCGAGGTCCGGGTCGGACCGCGGCCGTACGAGCTCACGGTCTCCCACGGGGAGCTCGAGGTCGGCGACTACGAGTTCGTCCTGCCGCCCGATCTCCGGTCGTTCGACGGTGACAAGCTCGGGGTCGAGCTGCGGATCCCGTTCCGGGTCGATCCGTCGGCGGAGCTGCCGCAGTAGCGCGCGGCGGGCCGTTCCGGGCGTTGGCCGGCGCCGTCCCGCGCGAGCCGTCGCGGCTACCGCTCCGATCGGCCGGCGCCGGGAGGCAGGACGATCAGGCCGCCCGGGCTGGTGGCGGGCTCCTCGGGGAGGGGCGCCGCGCCGGCGGCGGTGGGATCGGGACGGAAGAGCCGGGCGAAGAGGTCGCGGCAGAAGCCGATCTCCTCCACCGGGACCTCGGCCGCGAGGGCCTCCGCCGTCGCCGCCGCGGTCCGGGCCGCCTCCAGCCG
>JAEZJH010000412.1 GCA_023436385.1 Pseudomonadota bacterium | reverse complement strand
GTTCTCCGGAGGCCGGCGAGGCGATCGACTCCTCGAGGGCCTTCACCCCGATCTTCCGGATCTCCGTCGCCGACTTCTCCCGCACCGGCGCGCCGAAGGAGGCGCCAGCGGCCATGCCCAGGAGCGTGCCCAGGAAGCGGTCCTTGACTCCGGAGTTCATCGAGCACTCCCGGTGAAACCGATCCGTACGGTTTGGGATGAAGTCCCTCCGCCGTTTCCGGGCGGGTGAGACGGAATCAGCATAGCGCGCCGGGGGGCCGGGTGCGTAAGAACCTCCAGGGGGCCCGAAAACCAGTTTCGGCCCCGGCGTCGGCCGATGGACGCCCGGCCGGCCGTCCGCTGCCCGGACCGGCGACCGGCGTGATACTTCCGGGGCATGGACGACACACCGCTGGCAGGAAAGCAGGCCCTGGTCACCGGGGCCGGGATCCGGCTCGGTCGCGCCATCGCCCTGGCGCTGGGGCGCGCCGGTGCCGACGTCGCCGTGCACTACCACGCCTCCCTCGAGGGAGCCCGGGAGACCGCGGCGGCGCTCCGGGCGATGGGCCGCCGGGCCCCGATCGTCCACGCCGATCAGGCCGATCCCGACGACGTGCGCCGGATGTTCGCGGAGTTGGACGGCGCCTTCGGTGGCCTCGACGTCCTGGTCAACTCCGCGGCCATCCTCGAGCGGAAGCCGATCGAGGCGATCGACGACGCCGCCTGGCGGCGGATGCTCGACGTCAACCTTTCCGGGCCGTTCTACGCCTGCCGCGAGGCGGTGCCGCGGCTGGTCGCCCGGGGCGGCGGGGCGATCGTCAACGTCGTCGACGTGGCGGCCGAGCACCCCTGGCCCGGCCACGCCCACTACTGCGCCGCCAAGGCCGGCCTCGCCGGCCTCACCCGGCAGCTGGCCGTGGAGCTGGCGCCCCGGGGGATCCGGGTCAACGGCGTGGCCCCGGGGGCCGTGCTGATGCCCGCCGACTACGACGAGGCGAAGCGCGCCCGGATCGTCGCCCGGGTCCCGATGCAGCGCGAGGGCAGCCCCGAGGACGTCGCCCGCACGGTCCTCTTCCTGGCCGCCGGGCCCTCGTACGTCACCGGCCAGATCGTCGCCGTGGACGGGGGCCGATCGCTGGCTTGAGGGGTGGCGGACCCGGATCCGGGGGCGGGTCGGCGAATGTGGACCGGGTCGGGTGGAAATGCGCCCGGGCCGCGGTTATAAACCGCGTGTCTGCGACAGCGGGCCCGTCGGCCCGCGCCGTGAAGGAGACTCGATGGAGACCCAGACCCCCGCGGCTCCCGCCGTCCCGTTCGACTTCTCGCCCGACCGTCCCGTGGCGCTGTCCGCGAAGGCCGTGGAGATGGTCAAGGAGGCGATCGCCTCCCAGAAGCTCGACAACCACCTCCTCCGCATCGCGGTCGTCGGCGGCGGCTGCTCCGGCCTCAACTACGACCTCGACCTGGTGCGCGAGGCCAAGCCCACCGACCTGATCTACGACCACCAGGGCCTGAAGCTGGCGGTCGACGCGATGAGCGCGCGCTTCCTCGAGGGCACGGTGGTCGACTACGTGTCGACGATCCAGGGCGCCGGGTTCAAGTTCAACAACCCGAAGGCCAAGGCCACCTGCGGCTGCGGGTCGTCGTTCTCGGTCTGATCGACGCCGTCCAGAGAGTCGCCCTCGTCGCCCCGGTCCGGTCTCGGCCCGGGGCGATGTGGTAGAAGCGGCCGGCCATTTCGGCCGCTCGTGCCCTCGTCCGCGCCCTCCGCGCGCGGCGCGTCGGCGTGGGAGCGGCGCCGCGGAGGAAGCGTGGGATCGCTCGTCGTCGCCCGGGCCACGGTGGGCCCGCTCCAGGAGAACAGCTACGTGGTCGGCGATCCGGAGACCCGGGACGCCGCCATCGTCGACCCCGGCGACGAGCCGGAGGCGATCGAGGCGCTGGTCCAGGCCCACGGCCTGGTTCCCCGGTTCGTGATCAACACCCACGCCCACATCGACCACGCGGGCGCCGTCGCCGCCCTCAAGGCGAAGTTCGGCATCCCCTTCTTTCTGCACCCCGGCGAGCGGATGTGGCTCGAGGGGCTGCCGACCCAGGCGGAGATGTTCGGCCTCCCGACGCCGCCGGTCCCCACCGTAGACCGCTGGCTCGCCGACGGCGACGAGCTGGCCCTGGGGAGCCGGAAGCTCCGGGTTATCCACACGCCCGGTCACACGCCCGGCGGCGTGTCGCTGTTCTTCCCGGAGGACCGGGTGCTCCTCACCGGCGACACCCTGTTCGCCGGCTCGGTGGGCCGCACCGACTTCCCCGGCGGTTCGTGGGAGGAGCTCGAGGCGGCGATCGTCGGGAAGCTCTTCCCGCTGGGCGACGACGTGGTCTTCCACTCCGGCCATGGCCCGGCCTCGATCCTGGGCGACGAGCGGCGCTCGAACCCCTTCGTCGGCGAGCGGGCGCGGGGCCGGTAGCCCGCTCCTCCCGTTCCACGATTTGCGCGCGACTCCGGGGTAGGCCCTTCGGCCCGGTCCCCGCCGAGGGCGATGTCGGGCCTTTCTGCTATAAGCGGCCCGAACCCGGTGCGGTCGACGGGCTGCCCGGGCGCGGATCCATGCGGGGTCGGGAGAGGCAGGTCTTCTGGTGGCAGAGCAGGCGCCGACGTTTCTGGTGGTAGCGGGCGAGGCCTCGGGCGATCTACACGGCGCCCGGGTGATCGAGTCGCTGCGGCGCCGCGTGCCCGACGCCCGGTTCGCCGGGATGGGTGGGCCGCGGATGCGGGAGGCCGGCCTCGAGCCGCTCTACGACGCCCGCGAGATCTCCGTGATGGGCTTCGTCGAGGTGGTGCCGAAGCTCTTCCGGATCCTCGCCGTCCTCGCCGGCCTCGCCCGGTGGGCGGCGGAGCACCGGCCGGTGGCGGCGGTCCTCATCGACGTCCCCGACTTCAACCTCCGGCTGGCCCAGCGGCTCAAGGCCCACGGCGTGCCGGTGACCTTCTACGTGGCGCCGATGGCCTGGGCCTGGCGCGAGTCCCGGGTGAAGACCCTGCGGGCCCGGGTCGACCAGCTCCTCTGCATCTATCCCTTCGAGGAGACGTGGTTCCGGGAGCGCGGGGTGCCCGCGGTCTACGTCGGCAACCCGCTCCTCGAGGACGGGCACCTGGCCACGCCGCCCGACCGCGAGGCCTGCCGGCGGCTCCTCGGCCTCGACGACCGCCGGCCCGCGGTGGCGCTCCTCCCCGGCTCCCGGCGCTCGGAGCTCCACCGGGTCCTGCCGACGATGCTCCGGGCCGCCAAGGTCCTCCTCGCCCAGCGGCCCGAGCTGCAGCTGGTGCTCCCGGTGGCGTCCACCCTGTCCCGGGCGGAGATCGAGGCCCTCTGCGCGCGGGAGGGCGGGGTGCGCCTCACCCTGGTCGAGGGGAAGACCGTGGAGGTCCTGGGCGCGGCCGACGCCGCGGTGGTCTGCTCCGGAACCGCCACCCTGGAGGCGGCGCTGGTGGGCCGGCCGATGGTGGTGGTGTTCCGCGCCGGCTGGATCTCCTGGGCGATCGCCAAGGTCTTCGTCCGGCTCCGGGACGTGGCCATCGTCAACATCCTCGCCGGCCGCCGGATCGTCCCCGAGCTGATCCAGGGCGCCTTCACCGCCGCCGCCGTGGTCCGGGAGCTCGTCCCGCTCCTCGCCTCCACGGAGGCCCGGGAGCGGATGGTCGAGGAGCTTCGCCGGCTCCGGAAGGCCCTGGGCGGCCCCGGCGCCTCGGACCGGGTGGCGGGCGCCGTCCTCGACGACCTCTCGGCCCGCGGCGTGCGGCTCCTCCCGCCTCCGGCGGAGGCCGCGGAACGGAGGCTGCCGTGATCGGCGAGATGCTCTCCCTGGCACTGCTCTCCTTCACCT
>JAEZJH010000369.1 GCA_023436385.1 Pseudomonadota bacterium | reverse complement strand
GTACGGGATCGTCCCCAAGGCAATCGCCGCCGGGGATCTCGACGGCGACGGGCGAGTCGACGTGGCCGCCGCCGACGCGGACGAGGACCGTATCGTGGTGCTCTTCCAGCGGGACGAGGATTTCGAGTCGGGCCCGGTGATCGACCTCGCGGCCGCCGAGCTGGCGATCGCGGACCTCGACGCCGACGGCCGGGACGATCTCCTGGTCCTCACCGGGAACGTCAAGGACCTGCTGGTCTTCCGGGGAGGTCCCGGATTCCCGGGCCCGGCCCTCGGCTGGCCGGCGCTCTTCTACGGCAACGCGGCGATGATCGCGGAGGACCTCGACGGCGACCTGCGGCCGGACGTCGTCGCGGTCGACCGGGAAAACGGGATCTTCTACCCGTCGGGCTGTCTCCCCTGACGACCAGGCCCGGGGGCTCGCGCGCCGAGCCCCCGGTGCCGCCCGGCTACGCCTCCAGCGCCGGCACCGCGGCGACGGGAGCCTCCCGTGCCGGCGCCGCGCGCCCCTCGAGCACCCGGTAGAGCGTGGGCAGCACGAGCAGGGTGAGCAGGGTGGAGGTGACGATCCCTCCCATCACCACCACCGCCAGCGGCTTCTGGATCTCCGCGCCGGAGCCGGTGGCGTAGAGCATCGGCAAATGACCGATGAAGCTGGTGAGGGCGGTCATCAGCAGCGGCCGGAAGCGGAGGTTGCAGCCCTCGCGGACCATCTCGTCCACCCCCGCGCCCCGGGCCCGGAGCTGCCGGAAGAAGGCCACCAGCACCACGCCGTTTTGCACCGCCACGCCGAGGAGGACGATGAAGGCCACCGCGGCGGAGACGGAGAGCGGCAGGTCGAAAAGGACCACCGCGACCACCCCGCCCACCACGGCGAAGGGGAGGTTGACGAGGACGAGGAGCGAGTCCCGGAACGAGCCCAGGGCCAGGTAGAGGAGGACCAGGATGAGGAGGAGCGCGATCGGCACCACGATCGAGAGATCGCGCATCGCCCGCTCCTGGTTCTCGAACTGGCCGCCGTATTCGAGGCGGTAGCCCGGCGGCAGCTCGCCCTCGATCCCATGGAGCGCGGAGCGGACGTCGTCGACGAAGCCGCCCAGGTCCCGGCCGCGGACGTTGGCCTCCACCACCACCCGGCGCATGCCGTTCTCCCGGCTCACCTGCGCCGGCGCCTCCACCTCGCGGATCGTCGCCAGCTGCGCGAGCGGGATCCGCTCGCCGCCGGGGGCCGGGACCAGGAGCCGCTCGATCGCCGCGAGGTCGCCGCGGTTCGCCTCCGGGAAGCGCACCACCACCGCGAAGCGGCGCTGGCCCTCGATCAAGGTGGTCGCCACCCGGCCGGCGATCCCGGTCTCGATCGCGTCGTTGACGTCGGCGACGTTGATCCCGTGGCGGGCCACCGCCTCCCGGTCGATCTCCACGTCGACCTGCGCCAGGCCGGAGATCTGCTCGACCTTGACGTCGGCGGCGCCGTCGACCCCGCCCACGGTGGCGCCGATCCGATCGGCGAAGTCCTTCAGCACCGCCAGGTCGTCGCCGAAGACCTTCACCGCCAGATCGCTCTTCACCCCGGAGACCAGCTCGTTCACCCGGAGCGAGATCGGCTGGGAAAACGAGTAGCGGAGCCCCGGCACCTGCGCCAGGTCGGCCTGGATCGCCGCCACCAGCTCGGCGCGATCGCGGCCGGTCTTCCACTCGCCGCGGGGCTTGAGCATCAGGAACACGTCGGTCTGCTCCGGCCCCATCGGATCCTCGGAGATCTCCGCCCGGCCGGTCTTCGAGACCACGGTGGCGACCTCCGGGAAGCGGAGGAGGCGCTTCTCCAGGAAGTCGGCGACCTTCACCGAGCCGGCCAGGGAGGCGTTGGGGAGCCGGACCACGTTGATCGCCAGCGCGCCCTCGTCGAGGAGCGGCATGAACTCGGTGCCGATCAGCGGCGCGAGGGCGGCGGCGAGGACCAGCGAGGCGGCGGAGACGCCGAGGGTGATCCGGGGTCGGTGGATGGCGCGATCGAGGAGCCGGAGGTAGCCCTCGTGGAAGCGCCGGACGAAGCGGAACTCCCGCTCCGGCTCCTGCTTCAGGAAGGTGGCGGCGAAGGCCGGAACGAGGACGAGCCCGACCACCAGCGAGGCGAGGAGCGCGATCAGCATCGTCGCCGCCAGGGGGCCGAACATCTTCCCCTCGTGGCCGCGGAGCGCGAAGAGCGGGACGAGGATGATGGCGATGATCAGCACCGAGAAGGCCACCGGCCGGATCACCTCGGCGATCGCCCGGGCCACCAGCTCCCGGCGGCGGGTCGGATCCCGGTCCTCCGCCAGATGGCGCCGCACGTTCTCCACCACCACGATGGTGGCGTCGACCACCATGCCCACCGAGAAGGCGAGGCCACCCAGGCTCATCAGGTTGGCGGTGAGGCCGGTCCAGCCCATCACCAGGAAGGAGGCGAGGAAGGTGAGGGGCAGGGAGGCGACGACCACCAGCGCGGTGCGGAGCTCCGCGAGGAAGAGGAAGAGCACCAGGATCACGAAGATCCCGCCCTCGAGCAGCGCGTCGATCACCGTCTCGATGCAGGCCTCGATCAGCGAGGTGCGATCGTAGAAGACGGAGATCCGTGCGCCCTCCGGGAGCGTCTGCTGGGCGGCGGCGATCGCCTCCTGCACCCGGCCGACCACCTCCTGGGCGTTCTCGTCCTTGAGCATGATCACCAGGCCGGCGACGGTCTCGCCCTTCCCGTCCCGGGTGACCGCGCCCTGCCGCGGCTCGGCGCCGATCTCCACGTCGGCGACGTCGCGGAGGTAGACCGGGGTGCCGTCCTTCGCCCGGAGCACGATCCGCTCGAGGTCGGGGATGTCGCGGAGGAGGCCGACGCCGCGGAGGTAGGTCTGCTCCCAGCCGCGGGCGACCACGCCGCCGCCGGCGTTGGCGTTGTTTCGCTCGATCGCCGCGACGACCTCGTCGGTGGTGAGCCCGTAGGCGAGGAGGCGCTCCGGCCGGACCAGCACCTGGTATTGCTTCACCTCGCCGCCGAAGGAGTTGACCTCGTTGACGCCGGGGAGGGGCCGGAGGAGCGGGGCGAGGATCCAGTCCTGGATCGTGCGCAGCTCCATCGGCGAGTGGCGGTCGCTCTCCAGCGTGTACTGGAAGATCTCGCCGAGCCCGGTGCTCACCGGCCCCAGCTCCGGCTCCATCCCCGGCGGCAGCGCCTCCCGCGCGTGGGCGAGGCGCTCGAACACCACCTGCCGCGTCCACCAGGTGTCGGCGCCGTCCTCGAAGACGATCACCACCTGGGAGAGCTCGGCCTTGGAGAGCGAGCGCACCTCGGTGACGCGCGGCAGGCCGCGCATCGCCTGTTCGATCGGGAAGCTCACCCGCTCCTCGACGTCGATGGCGGCGAGGCCGGGCGCCGGGGTGAGGACCATCACCTGCGTGTTGGTGACGTCGGGGAAGGCATCGATCGGGAGGCGATGCCAGGCGACCAGGCCGGCGACGGAGAGGAGCGCGGCCGCGGCGAAGACGAAGAGGCGGTGGCGGAGGAGGAAGAGGACCGCGGACACGCTGGGCCTCGCTGACGGTGTGGGTTGTGTTGCCACGGTGGGCGCTGGCGGGGGGCGTGGGGCGTTTGGACCGCGGCTGGCGCTACCGTGGGGCCGTGGGGCGGTTGGACCACGGCTGGCGCTACCGGGGGGCCGTGGGGCGGTCACGGAAACCTGCCCGGGGGTCAGGTTTCCGTCGAGTCAAAGGCCTCGGA
>JAEZJH010000240.1 GCA_023436385.1 Pseudomonadota bacterium | reverse complement strand
CAACGGAGTCCCTGCCGCAGGCAGGAATCCGTGAAGGCCCCACCACCCAACACGTAGCGGTAGCCGTGGGCCCAACCGCCGTCCAGCCCACCCGGTCCCCGGCAGCCAGCGGCAGCCTCTACCCTTCGATCCCCAGCTGTTGCATCACCTCGAGCGACCGCAGGTTCTTCCCCAGGATCTCCCGGGTGAACCTCCGCACCACCGCCCGAACCGCGGCCCGGGTCCCGGGGTGCGCCAGCTCCACCCCGGCGAACGGCCCGGCCTCCTGCAGCCGGGCCAGCGCCGCCCGGGCGGTCGCGTCCACCCGGATCGCTCCCGGGTACGCCGCGCGCTCGCAACCCCCGCAGAGGAACCCGCCGTGGCCCGGATCGAACGGCGCCAGATCCGCCACCTCGCCGTCGCAGATGGCGCAGGCGTCGAGCCGCGGCGCCACGCCGGTGTCCCCCAGGGCGCCGAGCTCGAAGGCGAGAAGGTCCTCGGGCCGCGCCGGCGAGCTGGCGAGCGTCCCCAGGTAGCCGCGGATCCGCGCGTAGAGCTCCGGCTGCGGCTGCCCTCCCCGGGTCAGCTCGCGGCACAGCTCGGCGGCGTGACCGGCGTGGGCGATCCGGCCCAGGTCCTCCCGGAGGCCGGCGTGGGCGTCGACGATGGTGGCGGAGTTGAGAAAGAGGAGGTCGCCGCCACGCCGCTCGGCGAGGCGGGCGTCGAGGACGGTGAAGGGCTCGAGGACGCCGGCGAAGCGGCGCTTCGACTTCCGGGCCCCGGCGGCGAACGCGGAGATCCGACCCCGGGCCTCCGAGAGGAGGGTCACCACCCGGTCCGCGTCGCCGTAGTCGACGCTGCCCAGGACCACCGCCTCGGTGACCAGCTCGGGAGCGGCCATTACGCGAGCCACCAGACGAGGAGGACGGCCACCGCCAGGGCGACGGCGCCCGCCCGCTTCCAGGGAAACCGCCGGCGCTCGGGGCGCCGCAGCACCGCCGGCTCCGGCGGTGGCGGCGCGACCTCGGGGTTCGCCTGCGTCCACTCCTCGAAGCGGAGCACGGCCTCGTCCGGGTTCATCCCGATCGCCGTGGCGTAGAGCCGGAGGTAGCCGACCACGAAGACCCGGGCCGGGAGCACCTCGAACCGCTCCTCCTCGAGGGCCTCGATCGCCAGCGGCGACAGCCGGGTCAGCCGCACCACCTCGGCGCGGGTCATCCCGCGGAGCTCCCGCTGCCGCGCCAGGTACCGGCCAAACGACTCCACGTCCCTAATCGCCCTCGATCACGATCTCGACGTCCTCGTCGGCGCACGCGACCCGCTCGAGCTCCTGGCCGCACTGGGCGACCGCCGGCCGCCCGCCACCCTTGCCCACACAGGCCGCGAAAGCGTCCCGGGCCAGGCACGCCTCACCCTGCTTCAAGAGCACCAGGCCGCGGCGCAGCTCCGCGTCGGGTTCGGAGGGGCAGGCCTTCGCGTACCGGTCGATCTCCCGGAGGGCGGCGTCGAGCTGCCCCCGGGCCTCGTAGAGCTCCGCGAGGTTCCGAAAGCCCAGGCAGAACTGCGGCGTTATCCTCACCGCGCTCTGGAGGTGCTCGAGGGCGGCCGTCTCGTCGCCGAGCTGGTACTTGCACCAGCCGTAGTTGCCCTCGGCGAGGTGGGCATCGCGGAAGACGAGATCGCGCCGGGCCTCGTCGAGCGGGCCGAGGGCCTCCTCGTACCGCCCGGCGGCCATCAGCGCCGCGCCCAGGTTGAGCTTCGCCTCCGAGTAGCCCGGATCCAGCGCCACCGCCGTCCGGTAGGAGGCGATCGCCTTCTCCAGCTGGTTGAAGTGGAGGTGGAGCACCAGGGCGTGGAAGTTCCAGGCCTTGGGGTCCTCCGGGTCGTGCACCACCGCCTTCTCGATCTCGAGGAGCGCCGCCCGGGGATCGCCGGCGCGGTGGGCCTGGACGGCGAGGTCGTACTGGACCCGGGCCAGCTCCCGATCCCGGGAGGTGGTGCCGCAGGCGGCGAGCGCCAGGGCGAGGAGCGAGACGAAACCGACGCGCATGGTCAGAAGCACCCCAGGAGCCGGGCCAGCTTCTCGAGCTGCTCCGGCGAGGCGGTGGCGGAAGGGGCCGGCACGGGAAGGGGCTCGAGGGGGCTGGCCAGCACCGGGGCCGCCTCGACCGAGACCGGAGCCGGATCCGGGACCTGCCGGCGGAACGGCGGCAACTGCGCCAGGAGGCGGTCCTGCGCCTCGGGGGCGAGGTTTCGAAAGCCCACCGGCTCGGTCATGAAGCCCATCGATTCGCAGAACTGGAGCGCCTCGAGCTCGACGTCGCGGTAGGCGGAGAGCGGGACCGTCCCCGACTCCGGCGAGTAGACCACGGCCTCTCTCGTCTGCGCGAGCCAGAGGTAGACGTGGACGGAGAAGTCGCCCGTGGGCCGGCGAATCCCGATCACGAACGCCTGGGCGTTCTGGGCCTGCTTGCCGGGGACGGCGACGTGGGGCTGGTTGATCGACTCCGCCAGGGTGACGATCTGCTCGCGGCTGGCCTGGATCTGCTGGACCGACGGATCGACGGTGAACATCGGCTCTCCCCCGGGCGCGACCCTTGCCCCGAGGCCCCAAAACACCCGAAAACCGCCGTGCCGTCAACCCGATAGGCGGCAAGGTCGACCGCCGTACGCACGCCCGCAAGGCCGCGGGCGGGCGAAAGCTCCCGTCAAACGCCGCGGGTCTCCGGACCCCAGAGGAGCTTGTGGAGCTGGAGCTGGAGCCGGGCCTCGATCCCCGACTCGAGGAGCCACCGGGCCAGGTCCCGGGGCTCGACCGCCCCGAACACCGGCGAGAAGAGGAGCGCGGCCACCCGGCCCTCGAGCCGGCGGGCGCGGATCACCTCGACCGACCAGGCGAAGTCCTCCGCGCTGGCGATCACGAACTTCAGCTCGTCGGCCGGCCCCAGGGTCTCGAGGCGGGCGAGGTGCTCGGAGGTGGCGGGCTCGCCGGAGCCGGGCGGCTTCACGTCGACCACCTTGATCACCCCGGCCGGCAGGCGATCCCAAGGGCGCTGCCCGTGGGTCTCCACCGCCACCTCGTAGCCGCGGTCGAGGAGGTCCCGGGCCAGCTCCGGCAGCTCCTTCTGGAGGAGCGGCTCGCCGCCGGTGAGGGTGACGTAGCGGGTCGGCCACGCTTCGAGCGCGGCGAGGATCTCCGGGCGGGACATCTGGGTGCCGCCGGTGAAGGCGTAGGCGGTGTCGCACCAGCGGCAGCGGAGGTCACAGCCGGTGAAGCGGATGAACACGCACGGGCGGCCGACGCGGGTCGACTCGCCCTGCAGCGAGTGGAAGATCTCGGTGACGAGCATCGCTCCTCGAAAACGCCGGGCCCTGGACCCTTCATCCGCCGCCGGCGGCCCCGATGGTGGCCAGGGTGGCACCGGAAGGCGCCAGCCGGGCCCGGAGGCGCCGGTGCTCCCGGAGGACCTTCCGGGCGAAGCCGAGCCAGCGTTCGGGGATCTCGCCCGCTTCCGCGAGCGCCCGGTCCACGGCTCCCGGCCCGGCGTTCCAGGCGGCGAGGGCCCGCTCCCGGGTCCGGTACTTCTTCTCCAGGGTGGCGAGATACCGGACGCCGTGGCGGACGTCGAGCACCGCCTGCGGCTCGTCGGTGGCCTCGGGCGCCACGTTCCGCCGCTCGAGTTCCTTCACCGCGACCTCCCGGACCTGCATCAGCCCCCGGGCGTTGCGGTTGGAGACCGCGTCGGTCTCGAAGTCGCTCTCCACCTCGATCACCGCGAGGACGTAGAGCGGGTCGAGGCCGGCCTCCCGGGCCTCCTCGACGATCGCGGCGGCGATCGGCCGCCGGAGGGATGGGTCGATGCCCTCCGGCGCCCGCCAGGCGAAGAAGCGGGCGATCTCCTCCACCGCCGGGTCGAGGATTTCGCCCACGACGGGCCGTCCCAGGCTGGGCGAGAGCGGAAGGGGGGCCAGGCCGCCCAGCACGAAGGCGGCGAGACCGACCAGGCGCAGTGTCCAACGGGAACGGACCTTCAATGGCTCCTCCGGCCCGGCGAGGGGGGCCGGAGGGACTCCGGCCGCGCGGGCGTCCGGCACCATAACGGGCGCCGCCGAGCCCGGCAACCGGCGGTGTAGGACTCGATCCCACACGCGAGGACGCGGAAACCCGCGTCCCCGGCGGCCCCCCGACCGTCCGACGCCCGTGTTTTACCGCCTCGGGCCTAGACGCCCGGGGTCGTCGACGGCGTCCGCTTGGCGGGGCGAGGCCGCGCCACCCGGTTGGCCGCCTTGGTCATCTTGTCGACGCGGCGGGAAAGCTTCTGGATCTCGCCGGCCAGCTCCTCGATCTTCGTGGTGCTGGCGACGCCCATCATCCCCAGGGCCCGATCCTGCAGCTCCTCGAGCCGCTTGATCACCTCGGTGCCCGTCTTCTCGGCGCGATCCTTCCACTCCTCCGCGCGCTCCCCCATGTCGAGTTCGGCTGCCCGGCGCATCAGCCCCCGAATGTCCTTCCGGGAAGCCTTGCCCTTGGCGATCAGCTCCTTGAGGAGCTTCTGGGCCTCCTCTTCGAACAGGACGAGCCGCTTCTCCGCGGCTTCCACCTGAACCCGGACGAACTCGGGCATGCCCCCCCGCTTCTTCGCGCTGCTAGCCATGCGAACCTCGCTGGGCCTCGGCCGCACCGGGCCCTCGACGACACAGGAAACCGCTTCGTCGTTCGACCATAACGCGACGTGTCATGCTGTCAACCGGCCCCCTCCATCAAGGTCTCGTAGCGAGCATTTACGAGCCACCCGCCTGGGCCGCCCCCGCGCTCGGCGGGCTTCCCACGTCCGCGCTTGACCCGGCCGGGGCTTGGGGCGAGAAGGGCCCCGTCTCCGGCCCGCCGCGAGGTCCCGTGTACGCCCAGCTCCGCCGCGCCCTCTTCCTGCTCCCGCCCGAACGCGCCCATGGCCTGTCGATGGTGGCGCTCCGCACCTTCGCCCGGACCCCGGGCCTCCGCCGCGCCCTCAAGGTCGACGATCCGCGCCTTCGGGTCCGGGCCTTCGGACTCGGTTTTCCCAACCCGGTCGGCCTCGCCGCCGGGTTCGACAATGGCGAGGGCGTCGCCGCGGGGCTCTTCGCCCTGGGCTTCGGCTTCGTCGAGGTGGGGACGGTCACGCCGTTGCCGCAGCCCGGAAACCCCGCGCCCCGGCTGTTCCGCCTGCCCGCCCAGAAGGCGCTGATCAACCGGATGGGCTTCAACAACGCCGGAGCGGCGGAGGCGGCCCGGCGGCTCGCCGCGATCCGCTTCCGGCCCGGACCGCTCGGCGTCAACCTGGGGAAGAACAAGGTCACGCCCGCCGAGCAGGCGCCGGAGGACTACCGGAAGGCGTTCGAGGCCACCGCCTCCGTCGGCGACTACTTCGTGGTCAACGTCTCCTCGCCCAACACGCCGGGGCTCCGGGCGCTGCAGAACCCCGAGTCGCTCGCCGCGATCCTCCGGCCGCTCCTCGCCGCGGCGGCGGCCCGGGGCGGCAAGCCGGTGCTCCTCAAGCTCGCCCCCGATCTCGCCGACGAGGACGTCGACGCCGCCTCCGACCTGGCGTTGGAGCTCGGCGTGGCCGGGCTGATCCTCGCCAACACCACCATCGCCCGCCCCACCGCCGAGCACGAGCCGGTGGCCAAGGAGACCGGCGGGATGAGCGGCGCGCCGTTGTTCCCCCGGGCCCTGGCGCTGGTCGCCCGGACCTACCGGCGCCACGGGGAGCGGCTGCCGATCGTCGGGGTCGGCGGGATCTCCGGGGCGGAGGACGCCTACCGGATGATCCGCGCCGGCGCTTCCTTGGTGCAGGCCTACACCGGCTTCATCTACGGCGGCCCGTTCTTCGTCCGGGACCTGAACCGCGGGCTCCTCGCCCTCCTCGCCCGGGACGGCTTCGCCGACGTGGCCGCGGCCCGCGGGGTCGACGCGAAGGTGTAACCGGCGCGCCCCGAGCGGCCGGACGGCCGCTCCTCCAGGTCAGCGCGAGCTTCGTGGCCCGGTCCCGGCCCTGGGGAGCCGGGTCACGGTGAGGCGAGCGGCAGCACCATCACCACCGCGTCCTCGCCGTTGTCGGCGTAGTAGCGCGGCCGGAGTCCGACCCGCCGGAAGCCCAGCGATTCGTAGAGCCCGAGGGCCGGGACGTTCCCGCGGCGGACCTCGAGGGTCGCCAGCGCCGCGCCCTTCTCCTTCGCCCGCGAGAGCGTCTCCGAGAGGAGCGCCGTCGCCACCCCGCGACGGCGGAGCGCCGGATCGACCGCGACGTTGAGCACGTGGATCTCGTCGTGGACCACCCAGAAGATCACGAAGCCGGCGATCGGCGTGCCCGGCAGCGAGGGATCCCGGGCCACCAGGATCGTCGACCACTCGTTGGCCAGCTCGCGGCGGATCAGCTCCTCGGACCACGGGTTCTGGAAGGCGGTGGCCTCGATCCGGAGGACGTCGGGGAGATCGTCCGTGACGAGGCGGCGGAGCACGAGGCCGGCCCGCTGCACGGCGCGATCGTCGAAGAGGGAAAGCGGGGTCACGGCGCGTCCCCGCCGGCGAAGTCGTACAGCACCCGGACGTCGGCCCGGGCCCGGAGATCCGCGACGATCGCCGCCAGCGCCTCCTCGCGCTTCGCCCGCTCCACCTCGCGGGCGAGCCGGGGCCGCGCCTCGGCAAAGCTCTCGTCGCCAGCGCCGGCGTCCCGGGCCTCGTAGGCCCGGCGCAGATCCTCGTCGCCCACCGTCACCGCCAGCCGGGCCCGGGAGTCGAGGTAGCGGGAGACGAGGAGGCTCCGCCGCAGGATCCGGCCGAGCTCCGTCTCGGTCAGCTCGTTCGTCTCGAGGAACCGCCGGTAGCCGGCGACGTCGGGGAAGCGATCGCGGAAGGTGGCCACCGCCCGCGTCACCTCGGCGGGCTCCACCGCCGCCACCGCCAGGCCTTCGGCCTCGAAGAGGAGCAGGTGCTCGGCAATCAGCCAGTCGAGGGAGCGGGCCAGGGTCTCCGGCGGGATCGACGCCTCCGCCGCCTCGCTCCCGACCCGGGAGATCACCGTCACCCGGGTCTCGACCTCGAGCTCGGAGAGGGTGATCACGGTGCGGTTGCCACGGCCCTCGCCGCTCGGGGCGGCGATCACCGCGACGACGGCGTCGAGCGGCGCCGCGCCGGCCGGATCGGGCAGGGAAAGGAGTGCGAAGAGGAGGACAAGGGCCCGGAGGAAGGAAGGCACGGCACCCGGATGGTACCCACCGGGCCACGGGGCGGGCAAGCCGCACGGAGGACCGGATTCGCCGCGTGCCGCCTCCCCGCTCGCCCGGGCTCCGTCCGGTCCCGCCGAAGCTCCGCCCGCACGATCTCGCACCGGCACCCGTGCCGCCTCCCGCGAAAGATTTGCGTTGACCTGCCCCGGCATGTGGTTACGTTGGCGCCCGAGCGCGCGGAAGGAACATGGCCGAACGGGACTACTACGAGGTGCTGGGCGTCGCACGATCGGCCTCCGACGAGGAGATCAAGAAGGCCTTTCGCCGCCTGGCCCGGAAGTACCATCCCGACGTCAACCCCGGCGACAAGGGCGCCGAGGAGAAGTTCAAGGAGCTGAACCAGGCCTTCGAGGTCCTCTCCGATCCGAAGAAGCGGCCGCTCTACGACGAGTTCGGCTTCGAGGCGGCGAAGTTCGGCTGGGATCCGGAGAAGGCCGCGCTCTTCCGCCAGTACCGGGCCGGCCCGGTGGGCGGCGGCCGCCGCGGCGCGCCCTACGGCTTCGAGACCGGCGAGGCCGGTGGCTACGATTTCTCCGACCTCTTCTCCGACCTCTTCGGCGGCGGCCGGCGCGGCGGGGGGATGCCCTTCGACTTCGGCGGCGCCGCCGCCCCCGAGCCCACCGGCCCACGAGCCGGGGAAGACCTGGGCGCGAGCCTGGAGATCGACCTGGCCGAAGCGGTCCGGGGCACGGAGAAGGAGATCACCCTCGACCGCCCCTCGACCTGCCCGAGTTGTGGCGGGGGCGGGTTCCGCTCCACCGGTGGCCGGCGCACCTGCCCGGAGTGCCGGGGCACGGGCCGGGTCCGCAGCTCCCGCGGTCCGTTCCAGGTGCAGTCGTCCTGCCCGGTCTGCCGCGGCTCCGGCCATGCGCCCGGCGAGACCTGCGCGAAGTGTGGCGGCTCGGGCCTGGTCCACGGCCCGGCGAAGCTCTCCGTGAAGATCCCGGCGGGGATCCGCGTCGGCGCCAAGGTCCGCCTCGCCGGCCAGGGCGCCGCCGGTCCCCGCGGCGGCGCTCCCGGCGATCTCTTCCTGCAGGTCCGCGTCCGACCCCACCCCACCTTCCGGAGGGAGGAGGACGACCTGCACGTGGCGCTGCCGCTCACCGTCGCGGAGGCGGTGGCCGGGGCCACGGTAACTCTCCCCACCTTCGACGGACCGGTGGTACTCCAGGTGCCGCCGGGGACCCAGAGCGGCCGCAAGCTCCGCCTCCGGGGGAAGGGCGTGCCCCACCTCCGCGGCGGCGGCCGGGGCGATCTCTACGCCGAGGCGCGGGTGATGGTGCCGACCGGACCGAAGGCCCGGCAGGCCGCGGCGGTGCTCGACGAACTGTACGCGGCCGACGTCCGGGCCGACCTGAAAGTCTGACGCCGGCGGGCGTCGACAACGACCGGGACCGCGCACCGCGCGGACGGAGGACACGTGGGACTCTTCGACTTCTTCGGTTCGAAGGAGGAGCGCGAGAAGAAGCGGGTCAAGGACCTGGGCAAGAAGGCCCAGGAGAAGTACGGCGACCCGCTCGCCCGCACCAAGGCGCTCGAGGCGCTCCGGGACCTGGAGACTCCCGAGGCGATCGCCACGCTCCTGAGCCGCTTCAACGCCACCACCGAGCCGTCGATCACCGACGCCGAAGAGAAGGAGTTCGTCTTCGAGATCGTCACCGGCTTCGGCGAGAAGGCGGTGCCCGAGGTGAAGGCGTACCTCTCGCGGAGCGACAACGTCTCCTGGGGCCTCCGCTGCCTCGACGCGCTGGTGCCGGCCGACGAGGTGGTGGAGACGCTGGTGGCGATCCTCGACCGGCTCTCGCGCGAGTACACCCGCGAGCCGGACAAGAAGCTGCTCCTGGTGAATTACCTCGCCAACCACGAGGACGCGCGGATCGCCCCGGTGGTGCGGCCGCTCCTCGAGGATCCCGCCGACGACGTGCGGATCGCCGCCCTCTCCTGCCTGGTGAAGCAGCGGGACGAGGAGGCCCGGGAGGCGATCATCCTCCGCTTCCTCGAGGACGAGGCGCCCCGGGTTCGGGCGGCGGCGGCTGCGGCGCTCGCGGACACGGGCTTCGGGATCCAGGGCTACCGGGAGCGGGTGGAGGCGGCGCTGCCGGCGGGTTGGCACGTCGACCGGAGCGGCGTCGTCAAGCGGGGCCCGGCGTAGCCGGCACCCTCGCGGCGGCAAATCGGCCCGCCTCGCCCCTAGATTGAGCGGTTCGACGCGCCGCATCGGTCCCCTGGTCAACACCCCCTGTTCCGGGGGCGGGTGTGGGTTCCGGGCCCCTTCCTTGACCCTCCGGCGGTCGTTCCGTACAAGCGGCGAAGATTCCGTTGCAGCGGGCGCTTGCCCGCGAGGGTGGTGCAAGGATGGAGGGTACCAAGCGGTCCCGGGGAACGAGCGGCGAGGGCGTGGCGACCCGCGCGCCGCGGCGCACCACGCGCCGGACTCCGACCGCGGGCGAGGCGAGCGACCGGAAGGCCGAGCTGTACGGAGACCTCGCGGCCATCCTCGCCGAGAAGCAGCCCCCGGAGGCGATCAAGCGGGCGCTGGTGGCGGTGGAGCGGGCGGTGAAGGCGCGCTCCGTGTTCGCCGCGATCCACGATCCCGCCTTCGATCGGCTGAACGTCGCCGCCGCCCGCGGCCGCGCCGATCCCCGGATCGCCGCCGCCGCGCCGGGCGAGGGTTCGCTGGGGCTCGCCTACGTGGAACGGACGGTGAAGCTCGAGGGCGACGGCGCGCTGGTCGCGGTGCCGATGCTGGCCTTCGGCCGCTGCGCCGGCGTGCTGGTGGTGCTGGGC
>JAEZJH010000185.1 GCA_023436385.1 Pseudomonadota bacterium | reverse complement strand
CCGCTCCGGGTTCTCGAGGTCCTTCGCCTCGAGCTGGCCGTTCGACGCCGTCAGGATCGCCTCCGCCATGGGGATCCGCGGCCACGGCGGGGTGAAGTCGAGGTCGTGGCCCTGGTAGCGGATCTTCGTGGTCCCGCAGACCTCCCGGACCACCCCGGCGATCATGTCCTCGGTGAGGTCCATCAGATCTTCGTAGGTGGCGTGGGCCAGGTAGAACTCGAGCATGGTGAACTCGGGGTTGTGCCGGGTGGACAGCCCCTCGTTCCGGAAGTTGCGGTTCAGCTCGAAGACCCGCTCGAACCCGCCCACCACCAGGCGCTTGAGGTACAGCTCCGGCGCGATGCGCAGGTACAGGTCCATGTCCAGCGCGTTGTGGTGGGTGACGAAGGGCTTGGCCGCGGCCCCGCTGATCAGCGGGTGCATCATCGGCGTCTCCACCTCGAGGAAGCCCCGGGCCTCGAGGTAGCGGCGGATGTACGAGACCACCGCGGAGCGCTTCCGGAACACCTCGCGGGTCTCGGGGTCGGTGGCGAGGTCGAGGTAGCGCTGCCGGTAGCGGGCCTCGACGTCGGCGAGGCCGTGCCACTTCTCCGGGAGCGGCCGGAGCGCCTTGGTGAGGATGGTCCACTCCTCGGCGACCACGGTCAGCTCGCCGGTGCGGGTCCGGATCGCCCGGCCGCTGGCGGCGGCGATGTCGCCCAGGTCGAGGAGCTTGAGGAGGTCGTAGCCCTCGGGCCCGAGCTGGTCCTTCTTCAGCTGGACCTGAACGTCGCCGCTGCGATCCCGGAGGACCAGGAAGGTCATCTTCCCGAAGGGGCGCATCGCGATCACCCGGCCGGCGACCGACCAGACGGTGGGATCGAGCTCCACCTCTTCGTTCGGCTTGTCGCCGAACCGGGCCTTGAGGTCGGCAGCGGTGTGCTCGACCTTGCGGCCGTTGCCCCAGGGGTGGATGCCGCGGGCCCGGAGCTCCTCGGCCTTCTTGAGCCGGAGCGCCCGCTGGGCCTCCAGCGAGGAGGTCCCCTCCAGGTTCGTGTCGGCGGCCATCGTCGTCCCTTCCGCCGCGCCGGTTTTCTCTCGTGGAGGCGCGGCCTTGCACCAGTTCGGTGAACGCCTGCCTTTACGTTTGCCGCGCCGTCCCGTCAAGGACCCGCGGTCATCGGGCGAGGAAGATCAACAGGGCCGCCACGCCGACGGCGAGCAGGAGCGGGATCGCCGCCTCGATCGATACCGTCAGCGCCAGGTTGCCCACGGTCCGGTCGACCTGCTTCCGCCGCCGGAGCCGGAGCTTCCCCGCCACCTTCCGGGCGAACCCGGGCCGGGGCCGGACCCGCTCCGCCCCCCGGACCAGGGAGAGCGCCCGGGCGAACCGCTCGTACTCCGTCCGGCAGTCGGCACAGACCCGGAGGTGAAGGAGGAACTCGCGCTCCTCGTCGGAGGAGAGCTCCCGATCCGCGTAGGGAGAGAAGCGCTCGTTCGCCTCGTCGTGATCGATGGGCCGGGCCCTCATCGCGCCTCCTCCGCCTCGAGCCGGGCCACCACCTTGGCGAGCGCCGCTCGCGCCCGGTGGAGCCGGGACTTCACCGTCCCCAGGGGTTCCTCGAGGACGACGACGATCTCGTCGTAGTCGAGCCCCTCGATGTCCCGGAGCACGACGACCATCCGCTGCGCCTCGTCCAGCTCCGCGAGCGCCCGCTGCACCAACGCCTGCCGTTCCCGCCGCTCCAGCGCCCGATCCGGCGCCCCCACCCCGGGATCGCCGTCGGGCTCGTGGCCGTCCTCGAGCTCGCCGGTGCGGCCGCTCCCGTGGCGCCGGAGGTAGACGATCCGGTTCAGGCAGTGGTTCTTGGCCACCCGGTAGATCCAGGTGGAGAGCTTGCTGTCGCCCCGGAACTGCCCGAGGTTCTTGTAGACGGCGACGAAGATCTCCTGGGCGAGGTCCTCCGCCTCCTGCCGGTTCCCGAGCATCCGGTAGGCGAGGTCGTGGATCCGGTCCTGGTAGCGCCGGATCAGCTCCGCGAAGGCGCGCTCGTCGCCCTTCCGCAAGCGGCGGAGGAGCTCCCGATCCACCTCCGTGGCGTCGAGGGCGCCGGGCGGCGGCGGGGGTCGGGGGAGCGGCTCCACCGTGGGCGGCGGGATCGCCTCGGGGCTCTTCGCGGCGTCGGCCATCGCCGCCATGCTACGCTCCGCCCCATGGCCAAGGGCAAGCGCGACGTGATCTTCTGGTCGGTGGTCGGGTTCCTGGTGGGGCTCGGGCTCTCGGGCCTGCTCGGCTCGACGATCGCCTGGTTCGCGGTGGCGAAGCGCCAGCAGGAACTGGTGGCCGGCCTCGAGCCGGTGCAGGCGGTGGTGGTGGTCGAGGCCCTGGTTCCGGGCGAACCGGTGAAGGCCTCGCAGCTCGCCCAGCGGCCGGTGCCGGCCCTCTTGGTCTCGCCCAACACCGTGCTGCCCACGGAGGTGGACGGCCTCGCCGGGAAGGCGCCGGCGATCGGCTTCCTCCCCGGGGACCTCCTGCTCCGCTCCGCCTTCGGCCTCCCGCCCCGGCCACCGGTGCCCGCCCCCGGGCCCGCGGCCGCCAACTAGGCGGTCGGCCCTACAGCCACTCGATCCCCACCGAGAAGTCGAAGGACGACCCGGCGCCGGCGCGCACCGCGGAGGCGGGATCCTGGATCGACGAGCTCGTATCCGCGTTCTTGATCGCGTCGAGCTTGTCGGTGTCGACGAGCCCCGCCACCGTCCAGGGCGAGAAGCCCAATTCGCCGACGCCGTTCAGCTTCTCGAAGATCCGGAGCTTGGCGCCCACGGCGAGGCGGCCCTGGAGGACCGCGCCCGACTGGGAGACGTCGAACTTCGCGCCGTGGGAGGTGACCCGGCCCGAGGTGGCGTAGTGGGCGGCGCCGCCCAGCACCGCGTAGGGGAAGAGCCCCAGGCTCTCGATGAAGTGGCCGTACGCCAGCGGGTAGAGGCCGAGGCCCAAGGTGGTGATGTCGTCCCCGAAGCCGATCGGCAGGTCGAGACGGAAGAAGAAGCCGTCGCCGCCCAGGTGCAGCGTGGGCACCACCTGGACCAACGAGGCCTCGAGATCCATCGCGTTCTCGGTCACCTGGTTGCCGGGGTTGAGGCGGTTGTAGGCGTCCAGCGCCTCCTGGACCTTCGAGTCGAAGAAGGGGACGTTCTCCGCGGCCACGTCGAGGTTGAAGACCCCGAACCGGATCCCGAAGCCGGCCCAGTTGAGCCCCGCCCGGTCCTCGCGCTCCGGATCCGGCGCCGGGGCCGGGGCGGGAGGTTCGAGAGCCGCGGCCGGCGCCGGCGCTCCCGCCGGCTGCGCGGAGGCGGTGGTGGCGACGGCGAGGGTCAGGAGGGCGACGAGCGACACGGCGAGACGAAAGCGCATGGAGACTCCCGGGGCGGAGCGCCACCGCCCACCATGGGCACGGAGGAGGTCGCGAGCGAGCAGCCGGACGTTCCCCCGATGAGCGGCGGCGCTGCGGTCGCCAAAGGCTACCGCGTTCCACGGTGGGCTGCCAGCCGACGGCCGCGGCGCGGCGAAGGCGGACCTCGACCGGTGGAACCTCCGCCGCACGCCGAGGTCCGTGCAGGTCCCTGCCGATCTGCCGGAGGCGGCGCCCCGGGGCCCAGCCCTTACTCGGGCAGCGCCCGGTTGGGATTCTTCTTCCCCAAGAGGTACGCCTCGAGGAACGGCTGCAGCTCCCCGTCGAGGACCTTGTCCACCTGCCCGGTCTCCTCGCCGGTGCGGATGTCCTTGACCAGCCGGTAGGGCGCCAGCACGTACGACCGGATCTGGTTCCCCCAGCCGATGTCGGTCTTCGTGCTCTCCACCGCCTGCCGCTCGGCGTCGCGCTTCTTCTGCTCCAGCTCGAAGAGCCGGGCCTTGAGGATCTTCCAGGCGACATCGCGGTTCTTGTGCTGCGACCGTTCGTTCTGCACCGCGACGACGATCCCGGTCTCGAGGTGGGTGATCCGGACCGCGGAGGAGGTCTTGTTCACCTTCTGCCCGCCGGCGCCCGAGGAGCGGTAGACGTCGATCCGGACGTCCGACTCCTTCACGTCGATCTCGATGTCCTTCTCGATGTCCGGGTAGACGTAGACCGAGGCGAACGAGGTCTGCCGCCGGGCGTTGGCGTCGAACGGCGAGATCCGCACCAGGCGGTGGACCCCGGCCTCGGCCTTGAGGAAGCCGTAGGCGTACTCGCCCCGGACCAGGAACGAGCAGCTCTTCAGGCCCGCCTCCTCGCCCTCGGTGTAGTCGGCGAGCTCGACCTCCCAGCCCTGCCGCTCGCAGTAGCGCGTGTACATCCGGTGGAGCATCGCGGCCCAGTCCATCGCCTCGACGCCACCGGCCCCGGAGTTGATCTCGACGATGGCGTCGGCGCCGTCGTGCTCGCCGGAGAGCATCCGCCGGAACTCGAGGCCCCGGAGCTGTTCGTCCACGGTGTCGAGCGCCGCCTCCGCCTCCGCGCGGGAGTCCCCGTCGCCCGCCTCGTCGGCGAGGTCGAGGAGCACCGCGGCGTCGTCGAGGCCGCGGCGGGGCGCGTCCCAGGCGGTCACCGTCTCCGCGGCCCGGGCCTTCTCCCGGTTCAGCGCCTGGGCCTTCTTCTGGTCGGTCCAGAAGTCCGGCTCCAGCGCCATCCGCTCGATCTCTTCCGCCCTCAGCCGCAGGGTGTCGACGTCAAAGACCCCTCCGCAGGGCCTCGAGCCGCTCCCGAAGGGAGGCAATTCGTTCGCGCGCCTCGTCCGCCATCGTCGTGCTCCTCGTCCGTTCCCGCCGCCCCGCCCTAACGGCGGCGGCTCGACCGGCGGTCTTCTACAACGGCCGCGCGTTTGCCGCCATTCGCAGGTGTCGTCGCCCGCCGGGGGCGGTCCTCCGCCGGCCCCAACATCCCCTCCCCTCCGAGGAGACGCTCCTCCGCCACGGCCATCCGCGCCGCCTCCCGCTCCGACCGCTCGTGGTCGAACCCGAGGAGATGGAGGATCCCGTGGGCGAGGTACCGGGACAGCTCGGCGGCGAGCGGCCGGCCGTCCTCCCGGGCGCGCCGCCGGGTGGTGTCCAGGGAGATCGCCAGGTCCCCCAGGAACGGCGCGGCGCCCGGGGGAACCGGACCCTCGCCGCCGGGGAAGGAGAGGACGTCGGTGGCCTGGTCCTTCTTCCGGAACGCGCGGTTCAGCCGCCGGATCTCCTCGTCGCCGGTGAGGAGGACGGAGAGGTCCCGGTCGCCCCTCCCCAAGGCAGCGAGAAAGACGGCGGCCTGTCGCCGGATCACCCGGGCGGCGTAGGCGCCTCCCGGAACCTCGACCCGGACCTCGATCCGGCCGGGCGTGCGCTGCTGGTTCTTCACGGAAACTCCGGTGGTCGCTCCGCCGGCGAGGTGCGCGGGCTCAGTTCAACATCCGCCGGACCGCCTCGCCGTCGGCGGCCGCGGCCCCGGGCGACCCGCCCTCGGGGGCGGCCCCCTTCGCCGCTGCCGCGAGCCCGGCCTCCGGCCCCTTCGCCGCCGCCGGGTAGTCCGGCCGCGAGTGGTAGATCCCCTCGAGCGTCCGGCAGAAGCTCTTCGCGATCGCGGAGAGGTCGCGGAGGGTGAGGTCGCAGTCGTCGAGCTGGCCGTCGGCGAAGATCCCGTGAATCAGCTTCTGGACCACGTCCCGGAGCGCCGCGGAATCGGCCTCGGGGAGCGCCCGGGAGGCGGCCTCCACCGCGTCGGCCATCATCACCAGCGCCGACTCCCGGCTCCGGGGCTTGGGTCCCGGGTAGCGGAAGAGGTTCGGGTCGACCGTCCCGGGCGGCTCGCGGGTGGCCTGGGCCTTCAGGGCCTTGTGGTAGAAGAACCCGACCAGCCGCGTCCCGTGGTGCTCGGGGATCACGTCCATCACCTGCTTCGGCAGCTGGTACTTCCGGGCGATCTCCAGGCCCGCCTCCACGTGCTGCAGGATCAGCCGTGCCGACTCCTCCGGCGGGAGCGCGTCGTGGCGGTTGTCGCCCTTCTGGTTCTCGCCGAAGTAGAGCGGATTCTTCCCCTTGCCGAGGTCGTGGTAGTAGGCGCAGACCTTGGCGAGGAGCGGGTTGGCGCCGATCGCCTCGGCCGCCCCCTCCACCAGCGTCCCGACGATGATCGAGTGGTGGTACGTCCCCGGGGCCTGGACGATCAGCTCCTTGAGCGCCGGGTGGTTGAGGTTGGCCAGCTCGAGGAGCTTGATGTCGGTGGTGTAGCCGAGGAGGCTCTCCATCACCGGCGAGACCGCCATCAGCAGGACCGGCGTGGCCACCGCGCCGCCGAAGAAGGCGGCCAGCATGCTGGCGAGGACGTCCCAGGAGGCGACCTTGCCGCCGAACAGCGCGAAGACCACCACCAGCGCCGCCTGCACCAGCCCGGCGATCGCCCCGGCCCGGAAGATCCCGCCCCGGTCCCGGGCGGAGCCGACCTTGAGCGCCGCGACCACGGAGCCGGCCAGGGCGAAGACCGCGAAGACCAGCGAGTCGCCCATCAGGACGCCGGCCAGCGCCGCGAACCCCACGGCGAACACCAGCGCCGCCTCGCCGTTGAGGACGAAGCGGATCAGCATCGCCCCGGCGGCGAAGGGAATGGCGAAGTAGAAGGCCTCGAGGGGGATCTCCGGGGTCCGGTCCCGAACCGCGTCGGCCACCGCCGCGCAGAGGTTCGAGAGGAACAGCATCCCCACCAGCACGGAGGCGAGGACCAGGGCGTCCTTCCGCGAGGGCCGGAACCGGGGGAAGGTGGCCCGGGCGAAGATCCAGAGCACCGCCACCAAGAGCGCCGCGAACAGCGCGCCGCCGACCCGGACCTGGATCACGTCGGCCGCCTGCGACTGCTGCTTCATCCAGCGGAAGATCAGCAGGTGCCGGCCGCCGATCCGCTCGCCGTCGCCGATCACCTTCTCGCCCTTCTTCAGCTGGATCACCACCGGCTTGATCGCGGAGGCGGCGTCCTCCCGGCGCTTCCGGGTCAGCTCCGGATCGTGCTGCAGGTTCGAGCGGATCTCCCGGCGGGCCAGGCTCCCCACCACCCGGCGCAGCGCCGGCGTGAAGTCGGCGAGGCCGAAGGCCTCCTCCTCGATCGCCTGCCGGACCTTGGCCAGGTCGCGGATCCCGCCCACCTCGGAGAGGATCTCTTCGGCGGGACCGCCGCTGCCGATCCGCCGGATGGCGATCCCCCGATCCCGGTGCTGCGCCAGCTCCTCCCGGTCGGCGACCACCATCTCCCGCATCGCCTTGGAGACCAGGCCGGCCACCGCGGTCTCGATGTCCTCCTCGAACTCGTGCTCGGCGAGGAGCCGGAACTCCGCGTCGTCGAGCCGGGTCTCGAGCCGCCGCTCGAACTCGGCGCGAGCCGGCTCGTAGAGGGCGAGCAGCTCCCGGACCTGCTCCTCGGACCGGACCTCCCGGCGCCGTTTCGGGCCCTTCCCGTTGGGCTCGGCCTTCCCCTCGTCGCCGGCGCTCTTGGCGTAGAGCCGGACCCAGTGGAAGCCGTCGTGGATCCGCCGGAGGGTGACGTCGAGGGCGGAGGCGTCGTGGACGTAGACCGCCCGGACCGCGGCCACCGCCTCGTCCCGCATCCGCCGGGTAGTCTCCTCGTCGGGGATGTCGTAGTCGCGGTTGGCCTTCAGGGTAGCGGTGGCCACCGCGCCCAGATCGCCGTCGGCGTAGGGAACTCGCTGGGCGAACAGGCCCGGCGAGAGGGCGAGGCCCGCGCAGACGGCGACGACCAGGAGGAGCGAGAGGGCGATGCTGCGGTTGACCAGCTTCTCCCGGCCGCGGGTATGGGCCTGCAGCGCGTCCACCACCTGGCGGACGCCCCGGCCGGCCCCCTGCTCGGGGCCGGACCCTACCTGCTCGCGGTCGGTCTTTTCTTCGCTGGTCATGGTGCGGGCAAACGGCCGGAATCGTGGCAGGTCAGACGCAAGGCGTCAAACCCTCCGCAGATCCGGTCCACGCCCTCCCGTCACTCGCCGCCCTGCCGCGGCGCTCCGGCGGCCGCCGCCTCGGCGGCCCGCTTGGCGGCCTTGCGGGCGGCGTCGTGGGCCTCGTAGGCGAGGATCACCGACTGCACCAGCGGGTGGCGGACCACGTCCACCTCGGTGAAGGTGACGAACTCGATCCCGTCCACGTCGGCGAGGATGGTCATCGCCTCGGCGAGCCCGGAGGCCCGGCCGGTGGGGAGATCGACCTGGGTGATGTCCCCGGTGATCACCGCCTTCGATCCGAAGCCGAGGCGGGTGAGGAACATCTTCATCTGCTCGCTGGTGGTGTTCTGGGCCTCGTCGAGGATCACGAAGGAGTCGTTCAGGGTGCGCCCGCGCATGAAGGCGAGCGGCGCCACCTCGACGGTACCGCGCTCCACCAGGGCCGCCGCCTTGTCGAGGTCCATCATGTCGTTCAGCGCGTCGTAGAGCGGCCGGAGATAGGGGTTCACCTTCTCCGCGATGTCGCCGGGGAGGAAGCCCAGCTTCTCGCCGGCCTCCACCGCCGGGCGGCAGAGGACGATCCGCTTCACCCGCCGCTCCGCCAGCGCCGCCACCGCCATCGCCATCGCCAGGTAGGTCTTGCCGGTGCCGGCGGGGCCGATCCCGAAGACGATGTCCTGCCGCCGGATCGCGTCGATGTAGTGCTTCTGCCCGAGGCCCTTCGGCGTGATCACCCGGTTCCGGTTCGAGACGTAGACCGTGTCCAGGAAGATGTCCTTCAGGGACACGTCCTTCGCGGAGAGCAGCCGCACCGCCTGTTCGACGTCCTCGGGGTAGAGCGGATAGCCGGCCTTGAGCAGGCCGTGGAGCTCCTCGAGGACCTTCAAGGCGAGGGAGGCCCGCGGCGGATCGCCGGTGACCGTGAAGGTCGTTCCCCGCTGTCCGATCCGGGCGCCGGTGCGGCGCTCGAGGACCTTCAGGTTTTCGCCGTGGGCGCCGGCGAGGCTCCGGACCAGCTCGTTGTCCTCGAGTTCGACGCGCAGCGTGGTGGGTTCTGGCAAGGGTTCCTCGTGTCTCAGCGAAGGGGCGGATCTAGCACGAACCCCGGGGCTCCCGGCTCCCGTCGATAAAGGTAGGGCTCCGAAAAGGGCCGGCGGAGGTCGTCATCCCGGAGCAGGCCCTCGGTCACCAGCGGCTCGAGGGTGGCGGGGTATTCGCCGTGCTCGGCCCGGTAGACCCCGAGGGCGCCACGGATCCGGGCGAGCTGCTGGGTGGCGACGAGGCGGCGGGCGGTGGGGTCCACCTCGCCCGCCGGCAGGGTTCCGGGCTCCCGGGCGGGATCCGCGCCCCGCAGCCGGACCACGCCGAGGACCGCGACGACCAGGAGCGCGGTCAGCGCCAGCCGGACCCCGAAGGCCCCGGCCTGGGCTCCGAGCCGGGAGAGCGCCGAGCTCGGCGGGGCCGACGCCGGGTGCGCCGGAATCGGCCGGAGATAGCCCCCGACCACCAGGTTGAGGAGCGCCTTGCAGGTCTCGAACTCGCCGAGCCGGGAGAGGTCGATGATCTTCTGGACGGTGCGCCCGGGCGCCGCCAGGGGGAACACCCGCCGCTCGTTGGGACCGACGGTCTCGTCGCCCTCGCCCCGGTCCCCGTCCCGGGAGCCCTCGGGCACGTTGCGGAGCGGGAGGAAGCTCATCCCGTAGGTGGGGATCCGCTTCCGGATCGACGGCCACTCGTCGACCATCCGGAATCCTTCGAGGAGCACCGACTCCCCGCGGATCGGGATCATCGCCGTCCGATCCCACTCCACCGGCCCCTGCTCGAACTCGTAGGTGCCGCTCTTCCAGCGGAAGAGCCGGTAGATCGTCTCGGTGGTCTGGAGCTGGGTCATCTCCCGGAGCCGCTCCCGGGTGAGCGCCCCGCGGGCGAGGAGGATATCGCCCAGCCGCTGCAGCGTGCGCTTCTGCTCCTCGAGGGCCTCGTCGAGCTGCTCCTCGCGGATCAGCTCCGCCGCCACCAGCATCCGGCCGAGGAGATCCTTCCCCCGCCGTCCGGTGTGCTCGGCGCCGACCACGTTCCCCTCGTGGAACGAGACGTGGACCTCCTCGTCCTTGCCGCGGATGTGGAGGACGCCGGTCTTCGCCTGCTGGCCGATCAGCTGGAAGATGTCGGCGATCCCGAAGTCCCGGAGCGTGCCCTGGAGCGCCATTTACCCCTCCCGCCCGAGGCCGTCGCGGACCCCCACGATCCAGACCGCCAAGAGGAGCGGCCAGGCCAGGGCGAGGCGCAGGATCACCGGGGGGCCGCCGGCCGCCGGGGGAATCGGTCCGCCCGGGACGACCACGATCGCCGCCAGGGCCAGCGCCACCGCGAGGAGCAGGGCCCCGCGGACCACCCGGCCCCCGTCCACCTGCGCGGAGAGGACGAAGGCGAGCGCCCCGGACCACCGCCGGCGCCGCTCCTGGTACCGCCGGACCGCCAGTTCCTTCTGGAGCCGGGCCGCCGGATCGACCGCCTCCTTCCGCGCGTAGACGTGGACGCACTGGCCGCAGAGCCCGCCCTCGCCCACCTCGGGATCGCAGCGGCGGCAGGCCGATCTCCCGCACTTCTCGCAAGTCCGGGCCCGGCGAAGCTTGGGCGCGAGGGCCCCGAGTCCCAGGAAGGCGGCGAGGACGACGGCGACCGCCCAGGGCGCGTACGGCGCGGGGACGGGGCCGAGGACCGCCCGGGCCGCCTCCGCGGCGAGGAGCGCCTCGTCGTCGGGGTGGAGCGCGCCGGCCAAGTGGTCCGACGCCAGGGGGAGATCGAGCAGGAAGCGGTTCGCCCGGAGCCCCTCCCCTTCCCGCTCGCCCTCCGCGTACCGGTCGAGGAGGGAGCGGTCGAGGTCGAGGGCGCGTTTCCGGGCGGCCTGGCCGGGATCGAAGTCGAGGCGCCGGTAGTGGAGGCGGGAGAGATCGAAGTAGGCCGCCGCGAGGCCGGGCCGCCGCTGGATGGCGCGGGTGTAGAGCGAGAGGGCGTCGGCCTCCCGGCCCTGGAGAAAGCGCACGTTCCCCAGGTTGACCAGCGCCTGGGGCCAGTCGGGACGAGCAGCCAGGGCTCGCTCGTAGAGGCCGGCGGCGCCGTCGAGATCGCCCGTCCGCTTCTTCGCCCGGGCCACGGCGAAGAGCTCCTCCGGTCGGGCTCCGGGAAGTGCCGCCCGGCGCTCGACCGCCGGGAGCACGGAGAAGTCGCCGGCCCGCTCGAGGGACCAGAGGTCCTGATCGGCCTCGCTCCAGGCGACGAGGTTCCCCAGGGGTCCGGCGAGCAGCGGCGAGAGGCCCAGCGCCAGAAGCCACGCGGCCACCACCGCGCGCTCGGCCCGGCCCAGGTAGACCACCAGGGCCAGGGCGATCGCGGTGGCGGCGGCGAGCGGCCCCAAGCCCACCAGGGCCGGCACGGCGAGGAGGAGCGCGCCCAGGGCGGCGGTCTGCCCGCGAACCGCCGCTCGCGGAAAGAGGTGGTGGAAGTCGTGGAGGAAGAGCCGGCCGTGGCGGAAGGCGAGGAGGAGGAGCACCGCCCCCCCGGCGAGGAGGATCCCGGCGCAGAGGGACCCGCCCAGATCGGCGACGATCGGGCGGTACCAGCGGGGCTCGGCGGCTACCGCCCGCACCCCCGCGGCGATCGGTGCGAACCAGGCCCGGATTGCTCCCGGGGCGGCGAGGAACCGGGCCCGCGCCAGCTGGAAGTGGGCTCCGGGCAGCGAGGGTCCCAGGACCACCGCCAGGTCGGCCCGGGCCACCGCCTCCTCCGCCGAGAGCTCCTCCTCCGCCCGGGACTCGCGGACCGCCGCGGCGGCGTAGGGGTGGAGTTCGGGGACATCCAACTCGTCGCGGAGCGCGAGGAGCCTCGCCTCGGCCTCGGCCGCCCCCTGCCGATCCTGCCGGAGGAGCGCCGTGCGGCGGGCCGTCCAGGCCTCCTCGAGGTCGGCGAAGGTGGCGGCGGGCAGGAGGATCGGCGGGGCCTTCGGTCCCTTCGGCGCCGCTTCGGCCTCGCGGGCCAGGGCCTCCCGGGCGGCTCGCTCCTCCCGCTCCCGGGCCAGGCGCTCCGCCTCGGTCTCGATGACGCGCTGCCGCTCCAGGGCGCCGGCGCGCTCCGCCTCCTCGTCGAACCACTCGTCGCCCCAGGCCTCCTCGGTGGGCGTGGCGAGGCCCCGGTCGGCCCGGGCTGCGGCGGCGGGCGGCGGCGCTGCCGGCGCGGCGGCGACGAGGAAGAGGACGACCGCGGTCGAGAGTGGGCCCATGCGCGATCCCGGGAAGGGCCCGAAGCGTAGCACGCGCCCCGCGGGCTCGCGCAGTTCTCGCCCTTTACTTTTCGGAAGAACTGCCGCAGGCAGACGTTCCGCGGCGCCGGAGAGCCCCGCGGAGGAGACATCGACGTGGCGGATTCGAACACCGACCGGCCGCTATCGGACACGCGCCGCCGCGCCGCCGAGGAGCTGGCGCGGCTCGTGGAGATGATGGCCCGGCTCCGGGGACCGGACGGCTGTCCGTGGGATCGGGACCAGGATCACCGGAGCCTCCGGCCGTATCTGGTGGAGGAGGCCTACGAGGTCCTCGACGCCCTCGACGGCGGGGGCGGGCGCGAGCTGTGCGAGGAGCTGGGCGACCTCCTCTTCCAGGTGGTCTTCCACGCGGAGCTCTCCCGCGAGGCGGGCTCGTTCGATCTCGGCGACGTGGTGCGGGGGATCGCCGACAAGATCGAGTACCGGCACCCCCACGTCTTCGGGACCGGTCCGGCCCGGACCGCCGACGAGGTGTCGCAGGCCTGGGTCCGGCTCAAGGCCCGGGAGAAGGCGGCGAAGCGCGGCCGCCCGGTCTCCGTGATCGACGGCGTCCCCTCCGGCGCCCCGGCGCTCCTCCGGGCCGAGCGGATCACCGAGAAGGCCTCGCGGATCGGCTTCGACTGGCCGGACCTCGCGGGGGTCCGGAGCAAGGTGGACGAGGAACTCCGGGAGCTCGACGAGGCGATCGCCACCGGGGATCCGGAACGGATCGATCACGAGCTGGGCGACGTGCTCTTCTCCCTGGCCAACCTCGCCCGCCACGTGCAGCGGCCGGCCGAGGACGCGCTCCGCGCGGCGATCCGGAGGTTCGAGAAGCGGTTTCTCTGGCTGGAGGCCCGGCTCCACGAGCGAGGTGTCGAGCCCGGGACCCCGGCGCCCCTCGACGAGTTGGACGCCCTCTGGGAGGAGGCCAAGGGGAAGGAGAAGCGCGGGGAGCTCTGACGGGCGGCTGGGGCGAAGACTGCACCGGCGTGCAGGTACGAAGGCTTCCCACCTGCCCGAAGGATCACCGGCGGCGCCGAATAACCACATCGGCTGTGGATTCCCGGTGGGTCTTCGGCGTTTCGGGGCCCGTTTCTTCGATTTTTTTGCGAGGTGGGTCACTTGCTGCACACCGCAGCACCGCGAAAACCGACGTCCTTCCATGCGCCTGGGCGACCAACTGGAGAGGTTTTTCACAACCGGGCCCCCCTATTTGCGGCGCGAGGGGGTACATAGGCGGCGCGGAACAGGTCCCGTGCCAACGATTCCGGACGCCGGCCCGCTGGGTGTCGTCCGGGCCCGACCGATTTGCCAGGCTTTTTCCCCTGTTCTGCCTTGACACCCCAATTCGCGCCTGCTAGAAGGCGCGGCTCTTTCGAAGGAGTTTCACCGTGGCGAACACCCGCTCTGCCGAGAAGCGCAACCGCCAGGCGTCGAAGCGCCGCGCGCGCAACAACGCCGTCCGCTCGACGGTCAAGACCGCGATCAAGAAGGTCCGCGAGGCGATCGCGAAGAACGATCCTGCGGTTGGCGACCTGCTGCGCCTGGCGACCAAGACCATCGACAAGGCTTCCACCAAGGGCGTGGTTCACGCCCGGGCGGCGAGCCGCAAGGTGGCGCGCCTGGCCTCCGCCGTCCGCGCTCCCGCGGCCGCGAAGTAGCCGCTTCCCAGCCTTGATTTCCGACCGCTCTCGCGGCGCCGCATGGCGTGGCGAGGGCGGTTCGTTTTAAGCCGAGCCGGGAGGTCCCCTTCCCCGAAGACGGGTGCGCCGTGGTGCCACGTGGGCCATGGCTGCCGCGATCCGGGAGATCCGGTTGACCTCCACGAATTCCTGCCTTCGGCACCATTTCGTGGCGTCAAAGGCCGCGACTGCGTGACGGAGCGCCCGCGGCGCTCAGTCACACAGTCGATCCTCCGCCCCCCCCATCATCTCCCCCGCCAGGCGCCGCAGCGCCTCGCCCCGGTTCGCGTCGAGGCCGGTCAGCTCCACCGCCGGCAGGTACGTGTCGGTGGCGAAGAACTCCCGGGAGCAGGTGACCTCGCCGTTCACCACCAGGGTGAGCCGCACCGCCGCCTCGACCCGGTAGAGCGCCGGGCTCAGCTCGTGGGGCCGGGTCGGGTGCGGCAGGTGCGGGTTGGTCCGCACGCCGACCACCACGCCCTCGATCCGCGAGGGCGCGCCGATCCCGCCCAAGCGCCCCCGGGCGGCCAGCGAATCTCCCAGCGCCCGGGCGAACAGCGCCCCGGCCTCCGGATCGCTCGACCGGTTCTCGAAGACCGCCACGTGGATCGCCCCGGTCCCCGAGGGGAGCCCGGAGCCCCCCACCGCGAACCGGTAGCCGCAGCCGGCCAGGAGCACGACCGCCGCCGCCCCGGCCAGGAGCCGGGGCGAAGGGGCGGACCACCGGGCGCGATTGGCGCGGGCCATCGCCCTACCCGGCCACCACGAAGTTGACCAGCCGGCCCTTCACGAAGACGACCTTCTTCACCGTCTTGCCGGCGAGGTGCGGCTGCACCTTCTCGATCGCCTCCGCCGCGGCCCGGACCTCGGCCTCGCCGGCCTCGGCCGGCAGCTCCACGTCGCCGCGGAGCTTGCCGTTCACCTGCACCGCGTACTTCACCGTGTCCTCGACCACCAGCGCCGGATCGAACTCCGGCCAGGTCGAGGCCTGCAGGCACGCGGTCGCCCCGTAGGCCTCGATGATCTCCTCGGCGAGATGCGGCGCGAACGGCGAGAGCATCACCGCGAGGAGCCGCACCGCCTCCGCCAACGCCGCGCGCTCGGCGTCGTCGGCGGGGTCGATCGGGGTGAGGAAGTTCACCAACTCCATCGCCCGGGCGATCCCGGTGTTGAAGGAGAGCCGCTCGACGTCCTCGGTGACCCGCTTCAGCGCCTTGTGCGAGGCCTTGCGAATCTGCAGCGCCCGGCCCGAGGCGCCGGCGAGGAGCGAGGCGGGGACCGCCGCCGCGCCGTGATGGTGGTAGGCGAGGCGCCAGACGCGGCCGAGGAACCGTGCCGCGCCCTCCACCTGCTCGTCGGACCAGTCGATGTCCTTGTCCGGCGGGCCGGCAAAGGAGACGAAGGTGCGGGCCGCGTCGGCGCCGTACTTCCGCACGATCTCGCTGGGGGTGACCACGTTCCCCCAGCGCTTCGACATCTTCCGACCGTCGGGACCGTTGACGATCCCCTGGGTGACGAGGCGCTTCACCGGCTCGTCGTCCGGCACCAGCCCCAGCTCCTTCATCACCATGGTCCAGAAGCGGAAGTAGAGCAGGTGCATCGTCGCGTGCTCGGGACCGCCGACGTAGACGTCGACGGGGAGCCAGCGGCGGGCCTCCTCGGGCGAGAACGGGAGCCGGTCGTTCTTCGGATCGAGGTAGCGCGCGTAGTACCAGGTCGAGTCGACGAAGGTGTCCATCGTCTCGCACTCGCGGCGCGCCGGTCCCCCGCAGGTCGGGCAGGTGGTGTTCACCCACTCCGGCACCTTGGCGAGCGGCGCCGAGCCCCGGCCGGTGAGGACCTTCTCCACGTCGATCACCGGCAGCTCCACCGGGAGCTGGTCGTACGGCACGGAGATCCCCTCGCCCTCGGGATCGCACCGGTCGCAGTAGACGATGGGGATCGGCGTGCCCCAGTAGCGCTGGCGGCTCACGCCCCAGTCCCGCTGCCGGTAGGTGATCGCGGGCCCGCCGAAGCCGCCCTCCTTCGCCGCGGCGGCGATCGCCTTCCGCGCCTCGGCGCTGGTCAGACCGGTGTACGGGCCGCTCGCCTCGAGGACGCCGTCCTCCGTGAAGGCCCGAGCGAGCCGGTCGCCGGCCGGGAGCTTCTCGCCCTCCGCCGGCTGGATCACCGTGACGATCGGCAGGCCGAAGGTCCGGGCGAAGTCGAAGTCCCGCTCGTCGTGGGCGGGGACGCTCATCACCGCGCCGGTGCCGTAGTCGGAGACGACGAAGTTGGCCGCCCAGATCGGCAACTCCGCGCCGGTGAACGGGTGGAGCGCCCGGGCCCCGGTGTCGAGGCCCTCCTTCGGCGGCTCCTCGTCCTTGCCCCGGGCCGCGGCCTTCCGGGCCTGGTCCTCCGCGAAGGCGCGCACCGCCGGCAGCCGGTCGGCCGGGACGATCGTCTCGAGGAGCGGATGGTCGGGCGCCACCACCACGTAGGTGCAGCCGAAGAGCGTGTCGGCGCGGGTGGTGAAGACCCGGAGGGCGGCGTCGGTGCCCTTCACCCGGAAGTCGAGTTCGGTGCCCTCGCTCTTGCCGATCCAGTTCCGCTGCAGGGTGACGATCTGCTGCGGCCACTCGGTGAGCGTGTCGAGGTTCTGGAGGAGCCGCTCGGAGTAGCGGGTGATCCGGAAGGCCCACTCCGGCATCCGGCGCACGGAGACCGGATCGCCGGAGCGCTCGCAGAGGCCGTCCTTCACCTGCTCGTTGGCGATCACCGTGTTGCAGCCCGGGCACCAGTTGACCGCGGAGCGGCGCCGGTAGACCAGACCCATCTCCCGCATCTTCAGGAAGAACCACAGGTTCCAGCGGTAGTAGGCGGGATCGGAGGTGGCGAACTCCCGGGACCAGTCGTAGGAGAAGCCGATCCGCTTCATCTCCGCCTTGATCGACTCCACGTTCTCGGCGGTGCGCTCCGCGGGGTGGCGCTTGTCCTTGATCGCCGCGTTCTCGGCGGGGAGGCCGAGGGCGTCCCAGCCC
>JAEZJH010000006.1 GCA_023436385.1 Pseudomonadota bacterium | reverse complement strand
GCCACGGGAGCCGAGGCCGCCGACGCCGTGGGCGTCGCCCAGGCCGGTGCCGCCCTGGAGGCCGCCGAGGGCATTGTTGATGCCGGTCCCGAGGCCGCCGCCGCCGAAGATGTTGGCCGCCGCGCCGTCCGCCGAGCCCATCGCGCCGAGAAGGCCGGCCGCCATCACCTTCTTGCGGTCGTGCTCGCGCTTCTGGGCGTCGATCTGCGGGCCCTTCTTGTCGTCCTGTTTGACCTCGAGCTTCTTGCCGAACTCGATCTCTTCCTTCTTCTCGTCCTTCTTCTTCAGCTTGGAGAGGTCGATCGCCTTCTTCTTCTCAGGCGCCTTGAGGATCAGCTTGGTGTAGCGGTTCTGCTGCTTGAACAGGTCCTCGGAGAGGAGGACGTTGTCGAGCGGCGTCACCAGGAGCGCGCCGAGCAGGGCCACGAAGGCCATCACCGAGATCGAGAGGACCTTGGTGAAGTAGAGGTCGACCTGCGACCGCATCCCGGCCTTCATCTTCGGCTCGGGCTTGACGAACCGGAGGACGAACTCCACCGCGCCCAGCTTGACGCGGGCCCGGTCCTCGAGGCCGAGGGTGGCCTGGGCGCCGACGTCCTCGTCGCGGCCGTTCCGGCGGACGATGATCTTCCCGCCGGCGGGAGCGACCACCTTGGCCTGGGGTCCGGAGAGGCTCACCAGCGCGTGGCTGTCCGAGCCCTCGAAGTAGACCTGGAAGTGGTTCCCCGGCGCGGCCCCGACCTTCACCTCGCCCGACTGGAACTGCCCGGCCTCGATGATCGCGTCGCCCCAGATCATCGCCACGTCGAGGGCAAACGCCCCGGGCGTCGGACGAAGCTCCGGCGGGAACTCTTCGTAGAAGATCGTGGCGGCGCTCCGGCCCTTCAGGCCACCCACGAGCGAACCACCCGAAGCCGTCTTCACCTTTGCCTTTGCGGCATTATCGCTCACCGGCACGGGACGCTTCTCCTTCTGCCTGCAGTCCTGCCGCTCCGCGCACGGAGGGAGGACTCATTTTCACCCGGCCTCCCCGAGGGAAGGCGCCGAAGTCTTCTGGGCTGACTAGAGGTTGTCGACGCTCTTCTGCAGCTCGGGCAGGAAGTTGTCCCGCATCCGGATAAGCGACGAGAACTTGGTGCGCTTGCGGTTCAGGACGTACTGACCATCGGGCTTGGTCAGCTCGCCCTCAACGGTCACGTCGCCGAAGTCGACCACCGTCTTCTTCTTGTAGACGACGCGGTCCTCCTCCTGGATGACCCTGTCCGCCGCGGAGGCCACGCCGCTCGTTCCCACGATCGCCCCGGCGATCAGGAGGGCAGCCACGTACCGGTTCATCTTCGTCCTCCAACCTGGTCCTGGTCCCGGCCCCGGGCCGGTGCTGGTTCCGCCATCCTACGACAACGTCTCCGTGCCGTAGGTTCCGCCGTCCCCCGGGACCCCCGGCTCGAACGACCGGGGCGCGGGTGCGAGAGGCGGGCAGTTTACCCGTCCACCCTAGCTCTGCCAACCCCCGGACATTTCTGTCCGGGGGTTCTCCACTGTTCCCTGCTGGACCCTACTCCGCCGCCGGCGCCTCGGGGGCGGGAGCCGCCTCCGCGCCCTCGGCCGGAGCCGCCTCGCCTTCGGCGGGAACGACCTCGCCCTCCTCGGCGGCGTCGCCCACGGCCTGCTCGATGAAGCCCATGTCCCCGACATCCTTCGCCTCGGTCGGGGTCTCCTTGGGCTTCTCCTCGACGGGCGGGGCCGGCGGGTTCTTCAGCTTCATCTCGATCAGCGTCAGGCGCTGTTCGGCGGCCTGGCGGCGGGTCGCCTCGGCGCCCAGCGTCAGGTACTGCGTGAACAGCTCCTTGGCCTTCTCCAGGCCCTTCGGATCACCGTAGTGGAGCTCGGCGAGGTTGAACAGCGCCTCGCCGTGGCCCGGGCGGAGCTGCAGCACCTTCTCGAACGCCGCCTGGGCGTCCTGCTTCTTCTTGGCGCCCATCAGGGCGAACCCGCGGTTCAGGTGGCCCTCGAAGTTGTTCGGCTCGAGCTCCGTCGCCTTTCCGAACGAGGCCGCCGCGGCAGTGTAGTCGCGGAAGCTGAGGGCCACGGCGCCCACGTTCATGTTGCAGGCGTAGCAGGCCGGGTCGAGGTCGACGGCCTTGCGGAAGGCGCCCAGGGCGGCCCGCCGGTCGTCGTTCTTCATGTAGATGATGCCGAGGTTGTTGTAGACGCCGGCGTCCTGGTCATCGAGCTTCTTCGCCTCGGCGAGCACGAACTCGGCGAGCCGCAGGTTGCCCTGGTCGAGGTAGATGACCCCCAGGTTCTTGTAGGCCTCGGGGTTCTTCGGCGTCCGGGAGAGCAGCTTCCGGAGGGCCGCGACCGCCGGCTCGTACTTCTTCTGCAGCCGGTAGATGACCGCCAGGTTGTTGTTGTAGTCGACGTCGAACTCGTTCTCCTGCAGCGCGCCGACGTACAGGTTGGCGGCCTTGTCGAGTTCGCCCCGGAGCCGGTAGATGCGCCCCAGGTTGAGGATCGCGCCCCGGTGCTTCGGGTCCGCGGACAGGGCCCCCTCGTAGGCGACCTGGGCCGCCTCGAGGTTGCCCTCGACCTCGCCGATGATGCCGAGATCGAAGTGGGCGTCGGCCAGCTTCGGATCCTTGGCCACCGCCTTGGTCAGCGAGTCCTTCGCCGCGGCGTAATCCTTCGCCTCGAGGGCCTTCAGGCCCTTCCCGAACAGCTCTTCGGCGGTCTCCTCGCGGACCTGCACCACCTCCACCTTCGGCGGCGGCGGGGCCCCGGCGCAAGCGCCGAGGACGGCGACCAGGGCGGCGAGAGCAAGAACATTCGCGATGCGCATGGGTCGATTACTCCTGCTTCTCCGCCGACTTGTTCATGATGAGGACGCCCTTCTTCGGGGCCTCCTCCCCCACCTCGGCCGCGGCCTCCTCCGGAGCGGGCTGCCCCTCCGCCGCCGGCGCGACGCCGGCCTGCGGCTGGGCCGCCTCCGGAGCACCGGCGACGGCGGTGACCGCCTCCGCCCGGGAGAAGAACTCCGAACCGGTGAAGTGAACCGGGCGGATCTCGCCGTACTCACCCGGCTTGAACCGGTTGAGGGCATCCTGGGCCGCGAGGGTGAACTCGTTATAGATGTTCAGCTCGTACGACTTGGCGAGGGCGGTCTCGTAGGCCTCGATCGCCTTCTCCTCGAGCGGGAACGCGCGGTTCTCGAGCTCGGAGCGGTACATCTCGAGCTGCTCGAAGTCGAGGCCCGGCGGGGCCGGCGACTCCACGAAGTTCCGGGCGAAGTCCTGGTTGATCATGCCGATCCGGGTCAGGGCGGCGATACCCCAGTCGCCGGAGCCGATCTGCAGGACCTCGGTGTAGTTGTCGATGAGCGGCTGGGTGAGGGCCAGCTTCTCCTTCAGGCTCTTCGCCAGCGTGCTCACCTTGTCGAGACGCACCGCCTGGTAGGCCTTCCACTTCTTCTCGAGCAGCAGGAAGTGGCTGTGAGCGTAGGCGTCGAGGACGGTGAAGCTCTTGCGCTCCTCCTCGGAGACCCGCTTGAAGTCGGCCACCACGAGATCGAGCGTCTTGTTCATCTCGTCGATCTGCTTGAGCTCGCGCTGCGCCATCGCCTTCTTGTAGCGGGCGTAGAAGAACTGCCCCGGCTTGACGCTCCCCTCGTACTCCTTGAGGTAGTGGTCGTACTGGCCGATCGCCCGGCTCCATTCCTTCTGCTTCTCGTGGATGAGGGCGATGTTGAAGGCCAGGGTGGCCGCCGGGACGGCGTCCTTCACCGTGCGGTACTTGGAGATGTACTCGTTGTAGAGGCCGATCGCCTTGTCGAACCGGCCGAGGCCCTCGTTCCAGAGGGCGGCGTTGTAGAGCGCGTCGGAGGCCTTGAGGGCGTCCGCGGGCTTGGCGCGAACCACCTCGGAGGCCGACTTGAGCGAGACCTTGGCCACCTTCTTGGCCTTCGGATCCGCGTCGGGAGCCCGGATGCCCTCCTGCTGCTCCCACTCGACCACGTACTTCTCGAAGCTGGCCGCCGCCTTCTCGAAGTCCGAGGTGCCCTGGTAGAAGAGGCCCAGGTCGAACAGGGTGCGGAGCCGGTGCTTGGAGTCCGGGTACTCCCGCATGATCTGCTCGCCGATGAGGATCGCCTCGTCGAGCTTCTTGGCCTCGTTGTAGATCACCATCGTGTAGACGAGGGCCTGGTCGGCGTAGACCGACTTCGGGAACTCCTTCACGAAGTCCCGGAACATCGTGGCGGCTTTCTGGCCGTCCTTCTCGCCGTGGTAGACGACGATGTCGATGTACTTGTACTGGGCGCCTTCCATGATCTTGGCGAGGTCGGCCGTCCAGGGATCGCCGGGCTTCGCCAACTTCTTGTTGTCGTAGAAGGCGCGGGAGAGCCGGGCCAGCTCGAACCACTCTTCCCGGGTCTCGAGGATGTTGAGGGAGAGGTCGGCGGCCTTCCGGGCCTGCGCGTCGGTCGGCCACTTGAGGATGATCTCGCCGAACCGCCGGGCCGCCTCGGTGAAGTGCTTGCGGTCGTAGTAGATGAAGGCCGCGCTGTAGCGGACGTTGATCTCGTCGGCCTCGAGGCGCTTGTCCTGGGCCGCGATCACCGCGTACCGGTCACAGGCCTCGATCATCTTCTTCTCGAACTTCGGGATCTCCTCCTCGATCGTGTCCTTGTTGATCTTGGAGGTCTGGATCCGCTTCGACTTCTTGACGTCACCCTTCTGCTGCTTCTCGTCGATCTTCTGATCGTCGCGCAGCTGGACCACGTCCTCCTCGCCCTTCTCGATGGCGATGAGCTTCTGGTAGCAGAGCATGGTGTTGAGGGCGGCGGCCTTCGAGTACGAGCCGTTCGGATCCTTGACGTAGGTCAGCTCGTACTGCTCGGCGGCCTCCTCGTACCGCTGCAGCGCCCAGAGGATGTCGGCGTAGTAGTAGCGGAGGTTGTAGGCGAAGTCGGAGTCGGAGAAGGAGTCGAGGTACTCCTTGTAGATGTTCGCGGCGAGCCGGTACGTCCTCACCGCCTTCGTCTTCTGCGCCTCCTGGTGGTAGTCGGTCACCAGCTCCCGCATCGCGCCTTCGGTCAGCTCGTACGCGGCGGCGAGGGCGGCCTTGTTGGAGGCGTTGGCCGTGGCCCAGCCGGAGCCCGGCTTGTAGGTGCGGACCAGGACCTTCATCTCGTCGAGCACCTTGTCGCGCTCGCGCAGACCCTCGTAGGCGCGGACGATGTTCGACTGGAACTCGGGGCACTTCGGATCGTTCGGCTCCTCGGCGATCAGCAGCCGGAAGCTCTTGATCGCGGGATCGAAGCCGCCGCCGTCGAAGTAGCGGTTCGCCAGGCGGCCGAAGAGGCGGCGCGCCTCGTTCTTGGAGGCCTTGGTCTTGTAGTAGTTGTTGGCCTCCTCGATCATCCCGAGCTTCTCGAAGGTGAGGGCCATGTCCTGCAGCGCCTCGCCCTTGAGGGCGACCTCGCGCTTCACCTTCGAGGCTTCGGAGCGATCGACGACCTCCTTGAAGCGCTGGAGGGCGGCCTCGTAGTCGCCGCCGTTGTAGTCACACCAGGCGACCTTGTAGAGCGCGAAGTTGTAGACGCGGGGCTCGTCCTTGGACGACTCGAGCGCCTTCTCGTACGCCTGCCGCGCGCGGGAGAGGTCGTTGGCGGCGAAGAAGTGCTCGCCCATCGCGACGTAGGAGTCGCCGACGAACTTCGAGTTCGGGTACTGGGTGACCAGGTCCCGATGACGGGCGATCGACTCCTCCTTGCGGCCCTTCTCGTAGAGATTGGTCGCGAGGGCGAAGAGGACCTCGTCCTTACGCTCGTAGGTCGGGTAGTCCTTGAGGATCTGGTCGTAGAGCCGGAGGGCCTCGTCCCGGTAGATCTCGGACTGGCGGTTCTCGATCTTTGGCTCGGTGCCGCAGCTCTCGAGGCCCTTCTCGTTCACGCACTCGCTGTACGTCCGGTACTTCTGGTCGTACGTGGCCATCTCGCCGAAGTAGATGTACTTCGACTTCTCGATCCAGAGCTCGGCGAGCTGGAACAGCAGCTCGGCCTTCTGCGGGCCGACGACGGCCGGGTTCTTGATGATGTTCTTGAGCTGCTCGATCGCCTCGTCCCGCTTGCGGTCCGCGTCGGCGGTCCGCAGGTTCTCGTCGAGATCGACCGTCTGGCCGGCGAACGACGCCGGCCCCTGTCGGGCGGCCTCGTTCTGCTTGGCCGCCTGGCCCTTGGTGTCCCCGGCCTTCTTCGCCTCCGGCTTTCCCGCCTTGGGGGCGGGCGCACCGGCGGCGGCGGCACCGCCCGCGAGGGCGAGGACCGCGGCGGCGGCGAGGATGCGCACGAACGACTTCATCTAAGCTCCTCCGGCCCTGTCGGCTCCCCGGGAGCGCCTTCGCGCTCCCGGAGCCCAACTCGGGGCCCTGCAATCCCTGTCCCGTGTCGGCCGCCGCCGCCTACTCGGCCTTCGCCTGGCAGCCGGACTTGAGGGTGAACTGGTAGTAGCCGATCTCGTCGATCCAGAACTCGCCGTCGAACTTCCAGTACTCCCAGTCCTCGGCAGGGA
>JAEZJH010000062.1 GCA_023436385.1 Pseudomonadota bacterium | reverse complement strand
CCCCCCCCCGGGGGCCCCGCCGGAGCGGAGCCGGAGGAAGGAGCGCCCCGCCGCGGCGGCGGGGAGGTTCCGCACCAGCACCCGGCCGTCCCGCGCCGGCTTCACGTGGCGGAGGCCGGTGACCGGGTCGTACCAGACCAGGGCGAGGGTGGCGCCGGGCGGCGGTGCCAGCAGGGTGACGTCGAGGCCGGCCCCGGCGCCGGCGGCCAGGGCCAGCCAGTCCTCGTCGTTGGGACAGAGCACGCCGGAGACCGGCAGGCCCGGGGCGTAGGGCCGGGCCCGGTCGGGGCCGGAGTCGGGCTCGTTCCGGTCGTCGACGCAGGTGGCCGGGGCGCAGGCGCCGCCGCTGCAGACCCGGCCGGCGTCGCACTCCAGATCGGCGACACAGGCGCCCCGCTCCACGCAGGCGCCGGCCTCGCACCAGAGGCCGGCGCGGCAGTCGAGATCCCCGGCACAGGCGACACAGGCGGCGCCGACACAGCGGCCGGTGGCGCAATCCCCGTCCTCGACACACGGCTCCCGGTCGACACAGGCGCCGGCGACGCAGCTCCCCCGGGGGCAGCCGGCGTCGCTCCGGCAGGCGACACACGCGCCGCGATCGCAGACATAGCCGCCGGCGCAGGCCTCGTCGCCGGTGCAGGCGGCGGGACGGAGACACACCCCGTCCTCGCAGCGCTCGCCGGCGGCACAGTCCCCGGCGGCGAGGCAGGCGACACAGGCGCCGGAGGCGTCGCAGCGGGGCGTCGCGCCGCCGCAGTCGGCGTCGCCCAGGCAGGCGAGACAGGCGCCGGTGGCGGCGCAGCGCGGCCGCTCCGGATCGGTGCACTCCCCGTCGCCGGCACAGGGGAGGCAGTCGCCGCTCTCCGGGTCGCAGTGCGGCCGGGTGGGATCGAAGCAGTCGTCGTCGGAGGCACAGCCGGGGACCACGGTGCAGGCCCGATCGACGCACGCCTCGCCGTCGGCGCAGTCGCCGTCGTTCAGGCAGGCGACGCACCGGCCGGCGACGGTGTCGCAGCGGGGCAGGCCCGGCGCGCCGGCGCAGTCGTCGTCGCCGGCGCAGGCCACGGAGACACAGGCGTCGGCGAGACACTCCTCGCCGGCGTCGCAGTCGACCGCCCCCAGGCACTCGACGCAGATCCCCGACTCGCCGGTCAGCTTGCACCGGGGTCGGGTGGGGTCGACGGCACAGCCCTCGTCGCCGGTGCAGGCGACCGTCTCCGGGACACAGGCGTCGTCCCGGCAGGTCTCGCCCGGCTCGCAGTGCTCCGGGCCCAGGCAGGCGACACAGACGCCGGTGAGGAGCCGGCACCAGGGGGTCTCCGTGGGGCAGTCGGTGTCGCCGTCGCAGCCGCCCTCGCAGACGCCGTTTCGGCAGGACTCGCCCTCGTCGCAGTGGGCGTCGAGGAGACAGGCGACACAGACGCCCCGACCCTCGTCACAGAGCGGGCCGGCGGGATCGAAGGCACAGTCGGCGGCGGTCTGGCAGCCGCCGGTCCCGCCCCCGCCCCCGGAGCCGCCCGAGCCCCCGGAGCCGCCGTCGCCGGGACGGTCGACACAGACGCCCTCGACACAGTCCTGGCCGATCAGACACACGACATCGCGGCAGGGATCGGGAGCCTCGTTCCCGTCGTCACCGCAGGCGGCGGCCAGGAGCAGGACGGGAATCGCCAACCAGGGAGCCGAACGCGCGACCGCGCCGGCGAGCGACGGGAGGTGCATCCTCCCGATCTACCATGCGGGCCAGGGCCGCCGCACGCCGGAGGCCGTCCCGGCGGGGCCAAAGGTTGGCCCGGCGGCGATCGCGCCGGCCGACCGGCCGGCCGTGGCGCCGTCACACGCGCCGATCGCGCGAGGACTGGATCGTCGCCAGGAGCCGGTCGAGCGGACACGGCTTGCGGAGCCACCGGGCAATCCCGAGCCGCCGGGCCTCGCTCTCCAGGCCGGGATGGGCGCTGAGCAGGACCACCGGGACCCGGCGGCTGCGGGGATCCCCACGGAGGCGGGACACCAGCTCCCAACCGCCGGAGACCGGCATCACCAGATCGAGGAGGACCAGGTCCGGCGTCGAGACGTCGAAGAGCGCCAGCGCCTGCACCGCGTTTCGGGCGACCCGGACGTCGAGGCCATCCCGCTCGAGCGCCAGCCCGACGGTCCGGAGGACGTCCTCGTCGTCGTCGACCACCAAGACCTTCCCGCCGCCCATGCCTTCCCCCGCCCGATAACGTGGAGGGATCCCCCGGGAATCGCAAGGCGACGCCGCCCCTCCCTCCGGGCGGCGCCGCCTCGCTACCCCCCAAGGGCGGGTGGCCGGCGCGACTAGATATCGAAATACAGGGCGAACTCCAGCGGCGAGGGACGCAGCCGCATCTGGTTCACCTCCTTCTCCATCTTGTAGTCGATCCAGGTGCGGATCACGTCCTCGGTGAAGACGTCGCCGGCGAGCAGGAACTCGTGGTCCCGCTTCAGGCAGTCGAGGGCCTCGTCGAGGGAGCCGGGCATCTTCGGGATGTCCTTCAGCTCCTCCGGGGAGAGGCCGTAGATGTCCTTGTCGAGCGGCGGGCCGGGATCGATCCGCTTCTGGATGCCGTCGATGCCGGCCATCAGCATCGCCGCGAAGGCGAGGTAGCCGTTGCAGGAGGGATCGGGGGAGCGGAACTCCATCCGCTTCGCCTTGGGCGACGGCGAATACATCGGGATGCGGACCGCCGCGGAGCGGTTGCGGGCGGAGTAGGCGAGGTTGACCGGCGCCGCGAAGCCGGGGACCAACCGCTTGTAGGAGTTGGTGGTGGGGTTGCAGAACGCCGCCAGCGCCGGGCCGTGCTTGAGGATCCCGCCGATGTACCACATCGCCAGCTCGGAGAGCCCGGCGTAGCCGTCCCCGGCGAACAGCGGCCGGTCGGTCTTCCAGAGCGACATGTGCGTGTGCATGCCGGAGCCGTTGTCTCCGAAGAGCGGCTTGGGCATGAAGGTGACGGTCTTGCCGTGCTTCCGGGCGACGTTGCGGATGATGTACTTGAACCACTGGAGCTGGTCGGCGCACTTCACCAT
>JAEZJH010000018.1 GCA_023436385.1 Pseudomonadota bacterium | reverse complement strand
GTGCCCAGATCGCCGGCGAGGAGCCGGCCGACCCAGCGGCCGTAGGCCACGGGCAGCGGCCGGTCGAGGCCGACCTCCCGCCGGAGCTGCGCCGTCTGCTCCCGTCCCGCCGCCCCGCCCCGGAGCTCGCCGGCGCCGGAGACCGGATCGCCCGGGGCGAGCCGGAGCGCCGCGAAGGTGACCAGGGTCACCGCGAGGAGCGTGGGGACGGCGAGGAGGAGCCGCCGGAGGAGGTAGGCGCCCACGCTACTCCCCCGCCCCGGCCGGCGCGATCCACAGGTCCCGATACGGGAACGACTCGACCGGCGAGTCGTAGAGGCCCCGGAGCCGGCGGTGCAGGAGCGCCCGGCGCGGGATGTGGAAGAGGAGCGCCATCGGCTGGTCGGCGAGGATCCGGGCGTTCAGCTCGCGAAAGAGCGCGGCCCGCCGCTCCGGATCGAACTCGCCCCGGATCCGGAGGAGCAGCGCGTCGGCCTCCGGGCTGGCATAGCCCACGTAATTCGAGCCATCGGCCCCTTGGGACGAGTGCCAGAGCTGGTAGGGATCGTCTTCCACCTCGCCCAGGAACGAGAGGAAGCAGGCGTCGAACTCGTGGGCCCGGAGGCGGGAGAGGAACGCCGCCCACTCCAGCTTCTCGAGCCGGAGATCGATCCCCGACCGCCGCGCCTCGTCCTGGAAGGCGAGGAGGAGCTGCTCGTTCACCGGCTGGCCCGCCGGGAAGAGCAGCGTGAAGCCGAGCGGCGTGCCCTCCCGCTCGCGGACACCGTCGCCGTCCCGATCCTCCCAGCCCGCCTCCGCGAGGAGCCGCCGGGCGCCGGCGGGATCGAAGTCCGGGGCCCGGGTGGCCGGGTCGCAGTTCGGGCCCATGGGGTAGAAGACGCAGTTCGCCGGCTCGGGGAGTCCGTGAAAGAGGCCCTGCCGGAGGCCCTCGCGATCGATCAGCATCGCCAGCGCCCGCCGGAGCCGCACGTCGGCGAAAGGGGGCCGCCGGAGGTTCCAGCCGATCCAGGTGAACATCGGGTGAAACGACTTCACCCGGTGGTAGCGCCCGACCAGCTTCGGCTCCGTCGCCGCCTGCGCGAAGGCCTCGGCGGAGAGGTTCACGTCGGCGTCGAGCTCGCCCCGGAGCGCCAGGGCGAGGGCGGCGGCGGGCTCCTCGACGATCCGGTAGACGATCCGGTCGACGTGGCCGCCCTTCCCCCAGTGCCCGGGGTAGCGGCGCAGGGTGATCGCCTCCCGCTCCCGCCAGGACTCGAAGGCATACGGGCCGGTGCCGATCGGCGCCCGGAAGAACGGCGCCGTGTGGAAGCGGGCGCCCTCGTGGCCGGCGAAGGCGTGGGCCGGGTAGATCGGCACGTCGGCCAGCTTCCGGAGCGCCCAGACGTAGGGCCGCTTCCAGCGGAGGACCACCGTGTGCTCGTCTTGGACCTCGCAGGCCTCGAGCTCGGCGAAGGCCTGCCGGAGCGAGGCCGCCCGGACCTCCGGATCGAGGAGCCGGTCGAAGGTGAACTTCACGTCACCGGCGGTGAAGGGTCGGCCGTCGTGCCAGGTGACGCCGGGCCGGAGGTGGAAGGTGAAGACCCGGTGGTCCTCGCTCTCCTCCCAGGAGGCCGCCAGCTCCGGGACGATCCGGTAGCGCGGATGGTCGCGGGGATCGGCCCGGACCAGCGCCTCGGTGAGGTTGTGGTTGGCGATCCGGGCGAGCCACCAGTCCTGCTCGAGCAGGTACCCGAGGTGCGGCGGCTCGGTGTGGATCCGCACCGAGAGCGTGCCCCCGGGTCGCGGCGGGCCCTGGTCGAGTCCGGGCGGAAGACGGCCGGCGAGGAAGTGCTCGTCGGGCGAGGGCGGCGCGGCCTCCCGAGAGCGGCAGCCGACCGCCGTCACGGCGAGAGTCACTGCGGCCAGGAGCGTCGCCGCCCAGCGGGAGCGACGGGCGCCAGCCCGATCGGCACACCGTCCCGGCGGGCCGACGGGGAGCGACGGCGCCCGCGGGCTCGACCTCATGGCGGATCCTCCCGCTCGATCCGCGCGCCGGGCGGCGGCGCGAGCTGGAAGGCGTCGGGGCCGGGCTCGCGGTTCAGCGCGAGGTCGCTGTAGCGCAGCCGGAGCTCCGTCCGCCGCCCGGGCAACACCATCCGGATCCCCTTGGGGAACACCTGCCCGGGCAACAGCCGCTCGTCGAAGGCCTCGAGGAAGGCGTCGAAGGACCTTGGTCCCCGGGTCTCCACCGAGATGAGCCGGAGATCGCGGGTTCCCACGGTGAGCCGCTGTCGGCCGTCGGGAGCGGCGATCACGATCACGTAGGCGGAGGCGTCGGGATCGACCTCCATCCGCATCTCGCCGTCGAGGATCGGGAACTCCGCGAGGAGGAACCGCGCCAGCTCCTCCGGCGTGATGTCCACCGGCAGATGGCGGGCGATCGAGGCGGGGGTCGCCGGCCCGGTGACGAAGAGGCGCTGGTCGGGGCGGTAGAATCCGTACCGGTCCCCATCGGTGGCGAAGGTCCCCCGGGGCGTGCCCAGGAGGTCCTCGGTCTCGAGGTAAATCCGGTCGGGCCGGGCCACCTCCACCGCCACCCGCAGGGTGCCGCTGCCTTCCGGGGCGTCGATCGACAGGCGCCCCTCCCCGGCCAGGGAGCGGACCAGCGCGTAGCGGTGCCGGATGCTCCGGACCACGTACTCCGGGTCCTCCAGCCGGCCGTGGGGACCATAGTCCACCCGGACCGGACAGCCGGCGAGGAGACAGGCAAGGGGCAGGAGGGCGAAGATCGAGCGGCGCATGGCTGAATCGGATGCTACTATGCCCGTCCTTCTCCCAGACGCCCGGACGCGCTCCGGGCCGAGGAGACTCGACGTGAACGTTCGCAAGCTCGTCCTTCCCTTCGCGCTCGTCCCCCTCTTTCTCGCCGCCTGTGGCGACGAGGGCGGCGGCGCCGGTCTGGACGGGAACCTGCTTCCGGTGGACCCGGCCTACTTCGCCACGCAGCAGTTCGAGTGCGCCGCGCCGGGCGAGTTCCCCTCCTGCCCGCCCAGCTTCTGCCAGGTGGACATCAACGGCAACGTCCAGAAGGGAGCCTGCGAGAACGCCTGCAACACCTCCTCCGGCGACTTCTACTACTGCACCGCCTTCGAGGGCCCGACGGGGATCGACATCTGCGTCCCCACCTGGTGCGACGTGACGGCCGACGGCACCACGCAGTGCCTCGACGACTGCGCCGAGGACGACGTCACCTGCTACGGGATGGAGCTGTTCGAGACCACCTGCAGCTGATCCCGCGCCACCCGGCCGGGGAACCGGGCGCTGCCCCGGCCGGCTTGGATGGCCATTCCTGCCGGGGGCCGGTGGACGGGGCCGGCCGAACCGCGAGGGCTCCGGGAATCCGACCCCTCCTCCCGGACGTTCCCCTCGGGCCGGGTATGGGCCCGGCCTCCGAACCGGCAGAGGATCGCGCGTGGACTTCGCGGAGATCGTGGCCGTCGCCCGGCAGGGCGGCGTCACCCTGGGGATCATCGGCATCTTCTCCCTCATCGCCGTGGCGGTGGGGATCGACCGCGCCCTGGCCGTCTGGGGCCTCTCCGACGCGGCCCGGAACCTCTCCGATCTGGTGGTCAAGAGCCTCTACCGCGGCGACGTCGCCCTGGCCCGGGCGGCGTGCGAGCGCTCGCGGACCCCGTTCGCCGACGTGCTCCTCGCCGCCTTCACCCGCCACGGCCGGGCCTCGCCGGAGGCGGTGCGGGCCGCGGTCGATCGCGAGCGGGCGGCCGCCGGGCTGAAGCTCCGGACCCGGCTCTGGGTACTGGGGACGATCGGGGCCACCGCGCCGTTCGTCGGGCTCTTCGGCACGGTGGTGGGGATCATGCGGGCCTTCCAGGACATGGCCGCGCACCCGGGCGGCGGCTTCGCGATCGTCGCCGCTGGCATCTCCGAGGCCCTGGTGGCCACCGCCGCCGGCATCGCCGTCGCCATCCTCGCGGTGGTGCTCTACAACTTCTTCTCCTCGCGGGTGGCGGCGGCGGCGATCGAGATGAAGCTCGGCGCCGACGAGGTCCTCGAGCTGCTCTTCCACCCCCGGCCGGCCACGCCCGAAGGCGCGGACGCCGAGCGCGCGGCGGGGGCCTAGGCGATGGCCGGAGGCCGGCTTCCCGAGGAAGGCGACGAGCTGGGCGGCGTCTTCGCCGAGATCAACATCACCC